>NZ_BAAGZM010000315.1:0-4834 GCF_054778495.1 Hymenobacter agri | reverse complement strand
CGGGGCCGCCAGCTCGGCCCGCGTGGGCATGGGGCAGAGCTTCCAGAGGCCGTACGCCAGCCCGGCCAGGGGCAGGGCCAGGTACCAGTAGTGCAGCCCAATCTGGCCGGCCTGCCGGGCAATGTCGGCTCCAATGGTGTGCCACTCGTTGCTCAGCCGCCGCCCGATGAATTTGAAATACTCCCAGTCGATGATATTGAGCAGAATGCCCGGCAGGTTTAGCGCCACCAGCAGCCCGCGCAGCCACTGCTGCCCCCGCTGCGCCCGCACCGGCACCAGCAGCGACAGCAGCACCAGCGGCAGGTTCAGCCACAGCAGCGCCGATACATCGAACCGCAGCCCAAGCCAAAATGCCAGCGCCACCGCGCCCGGCGCAATACCCCGAAACGTGGCCGGGTTCAGCAGCAAAAAGCCCAGCCGCAGCAGCGAATACACGCCCAGCAGCAGGGCAAAGCGGCGCAGCAGCAGGCGAATGGCGGGAGAGGGAAGCAAGGGTAGTGAAGAGTTAATAAGTGAGAGCCGGCGGTAACAAAGCAAAGCCTCCCCGACGCGTGGTCGGGAAGGCTTTTAACTCATAACGCTGAAATGTTAACTCAAACGGTCGCCAGCTCCAGCACGCTGTCCACGCTGGTCAGGGGCAGGCCCCAGGCGTCGGCCACGCCTTTGTACACCACTTCGCCGTGCACCACGTTCAGGCCGAGGCGCAGGGCCTCGTCCCGGCGGCAGGCTTCCTGCCAGCCCTGGTTGGCCAGCTTCACGGCGTAGGGCAGGGTGGCGTTGGTCAGGGCCAGGGTGCTGGTGTAGGGCACCGCGCCGGGCATGTTGGCCACGCAGTAGTGCACCACGTCGTCGATGATGAAGGTCGGGTTTTCGTGGGTGGTGGGGTGGCAGGTTTCGATGCAGCCGCCCTGGTCCACGGCCACGTCGACCACCACGGTGCCGGGGCGCATGGTTTTTAGCATGTCGCGGGTGATGAGGTGCGGGGCTTTCGCGCCGGGAATCAGCACCGCGCCCACAATCAGGTCGGCCGTTTTGATGGCCTCACGGATGTTGTACTCGTTGGAATACTGCGTGATGACGTTCTTGGGCATGATGTCGTCGAGCTCGCGCAGACGGCTCAGGCTGATGTCCATGATGGTTACCTGCGCGCCGAGGCCGGCGGCCACCTTCGCGGCCTGCGTGCCCACGATGCCGCCGCCCAGCACCAGCACGTTGGCGGGCTTCACGCCGGGCACGCCGCCCAGCAGAATGCCGCGGCCTTTCAGGGGTTTCTCCAGGTACTTGGCACCCTCCTGCGGGGCCATGCGGCCGGCCACTTCGCTCATCGGGATGAGCAGGGGCAGGGCGCGGTTGCTGAGCTCTACCGTCTCGTAGGCCAGGCAAATGGCCTTGCGCTCAATCATGGCGTGCGTCAGCTCCTCGCCGCTGGCGAAGTGGAAGTAGGTGAACAGCAGCTGGTTCTCCTTGATGAGCGGATACTCTTCGGCAATCGGCTCCTTTACCTTAATAATCATCTCGGCCTGGCCGTACACGTCGGCAATGGTGTCGAGAATAGTGGCACCCGCCGTCTTGTACTCCTCATCCGAGAAGCCCGAGCCTTCGCCGGCCGTGTGCTGCACCAGCAGGGTGTGGCCGTGCTTGCGCAGTTCGGCTACGCCGGCGGGCGTGAGGCCCACGCGGTTTTCGTTGTTTTTAATCTCCTTAGGAACGCCAATAATCATGAGCGAAGGTGGGAAAAGTAGGGGTGAGGGGAGAGGGTAAGCTTTCGAGCCGCAAAGATAGGCGGCGGGGCTACTACCACTGGTGCGGAATTTTGGTTCAGTCGCAACTTTCAGCCGCTGGCCAACGCCGCATGCCACCGCACTACTCCGCCTCGGCCAGCAGGGCGTTCAAATCGAGGGCGCGGGTGTACATCTGCACCTGCCCGTCGGCGCTCATCGGCCACTCGGCGCGGGGCCGGTCCCAGTACAGCTCCACGCCGTTGCCGTCGGGGTCGTCGAGGTAAATGGCTTCCGACACGCCGTGGTCGGCCGCGCCGGTGATGGGGTAGTCGGCCGCCACCAACTGCTTCAGCGCGCCCGCCAGCTCAGCCCGCGTGGCGTAGAGAATAGCCGTGTGGTAGAGCCCCGCCCCGTGCTTGCGGGCGCGCGGCCCGCCCAGGCTGTTCCAGGTGTTCAACCCGATGTGGTGGTGGTAGCCGCCGGCCGAAATAAACGCCGCCTGCGGCCCAAACCGCTGCATCAGCTGGAAGCCCAGTACGCCGCAGTAGAAGCCCAGGGCCTTGTCCAGGTCAGTTACTTGCAGATGCACGTGGCCAATACGCGTTTGCGCTGGCACCACGTAATTCTCGGCCGGCACGGCCGCCGGACTGTTGCTCGTATTTTCCATAAAAAGGGATATTGAAGCGAAATTAATGTACCAACACGATTTCAATAATTGTTCCACAAAAAAGCCCCGCCAAAGTGGCAGGGCTTTCGGGTAACATTCAGGAATTCGTCCGAATCTGCGTAATCCGTCAAATCCGTTAAAATCTACAGTCCTTACTTAAACGGCACGTTCGTGGCGCCTTCCTTCATCATACTGGTGCCGGTGAGGTCGCGCACGATGGTGGCCTTGAGCGTGATTTTGGCGTCGCCGCTCACGTCGTTCGAGGTGATGGTGACGGCGTCGCTCACCTGCCCGAGCTGGCGCTGGGTGTAGAGCAGCTCAATAACTTCGCTCTGACCCGGGGCCAGCGGGGCGGGGTTGGTTTTGTAGCCCACGCAGTAGCAGCCCGACGACAGGGCCCCGAATACCAGCTCGGTTTTGCCCGTGTTGCGCACCGTGAAGCGCGCCACCGGCTGCTGCCCGGCCTCCATCTTGCCGAAATCATGGCTGCTGCGGTCGAGCACCAGGTGGGGCGAGGTGGCCAGCTGGGCCGGCGTGAGGGTGGGCTTAATCTGGTCTTTCGTCAGCACCGAGCCTTTAATGCTGAGTACCTTGCTGGGCTCGCTGGCGTTGCTGGTCACCGTCACGGTTTTGTTGAACACACCGGGGCGGCCGGCGCTGTTGTACATGGCCTTGATGACGCCCATTTTGCCGGGCAGCACGGGCGTTTTGGTCCAGTCGGGGGTGGTGCAGCCGCAGCTGGCCTGCACGTTGGCAATAACGATGGGCTGGTTGCCGGTGTTCTTGAACTTGAACTCGTAGGTGGCCATGGTGCCCTCGGGCACGTTGCCGAAATCGTGGTTATCGGCGGTGAACTGCATTACGCCCTGGGCGTGGGCAGCACCGGCCAGCAGCAGCAGGCAAAGGGTAAAAAGCTTCTTCATAACGAAAAATCGACGGGCGTTTTGGGCAAATCCAGCGCTGAATCAGGCCGACGGTGCGGCGCGGTGGCGCAACTAACTAAGTGAATTGAAGCCGTAAGCCGGGCGAAATATTCCGGCCGGCCAGCCGCTTCATTCCATGCCCAAATATACGGCCAAAGCCCCGGTGCCACCTACCCGGCCCCGATTCCGTATTTTTGCCGCCGGGTTCCGACCCGCACCCACTCTATTCAAAATTCCCACCCCGCCTTTAGCCCGTATTTATGTCCGCTGCCGAAACCGTTGTGCCCTCGCAGGCCGCGCCCCTCACCCGGGCCGATTTTCTGACCGATTACCGCTTGGCGTGGGAAAGCCGGCATGCCTCGCTGGCCGGCCGCAAGGAGGTATTCATGGGCAAAGCCAAGTTTGGCATCTTCGGCGATGGCAAGGAAGTGCCGCAGCTGGCCATGGCCCGCGCCTTCCAGAACGGCGACTTCCGCGCCGGGTACTATCGCGACCAGACCTTTATGGTGGCCATCGGCCAGCTCACCTGGGAGCAATACTTCGCGCAGCTCTACGCCAACCCCGACGTGGAGGCCGAGCCCGCCACCGCCGGCCGCGCCATGAACGGCCACTTCGCCACCCGCATGCTCGACGAAGACGGCAACCTGCGCGACCTCGCCCACACCAAAAACTCCTCGGCCGATATTTCGCCCACCGCCGGTCAGATGCCGCGCCTACTGGGCCTGGCCTACGCCTCCAAGTTGTTCCGCCAGAACCCCGAGCTGCACCAGTTCGACACGCTGTCGGTGAACGGTAACGAGGTGGCCTTCGGCACCATTGGCAACGCCAGCACCTCGGAGGGCATGTTTTTCGAGGCCCTGAACGCGGCCGGCGTGCTCCAGGTACCCATGCTGATGAGCGTGTGGGACGACCACTACGGCATCTCGGTGCCGGCTGAATATCAGACTACCAAGCAGAGCATCAGCGAGATTATGATGGGCCTGCAGCGCGAGGGCGAGGGCCAGTCGGGCTTCGAGATTTACGTGGTGCGCGGCTGGGACTACGCCGGCTTGGTGGATACCTACCAGCGCGCCGCCGCCGTGTGCCGCGAGCAGCACGTGCCCGTGCTCATCCACGTCACGGAGCTCACGCAGCCGCAGGGCCACAGCACCAGCGGCTCGCACGAGCGCTACAAGAGTAAGGACCGCCTGACCTGGGAGGAAGACCACGACTGCCTGCACAAGCTGCGCGAGTGGCTGCTGGCCGAGGGCCATGCCACCGAGCTGGAGCTCGACGAGATTGAGAAGAACGCCGCCGCCGTTATCAAAACGGCCCGCACGGCCGCTTGGGCCGCCTTCTTCAACCCCATCAAGGCCGAGCGCGACGAAGCCGTGGCCATGCTGGATAAGCTGGTGGCGGCCACCGGCAACGAAAACTCCATGCACGACCTTGTAGAGCAGCTGCGGGCCAACCCCACGCCCATCCGGGCCGATGTGGTGCGCACGCTGCGCCGCGCCCTGCGCTACCTGCGCCACGAGAAGCGC
>NZ_BAAGZM010000314.1:0-4845 GCF_054778495.1 Hymenobacter agri | reverse complement strand
GGCCAAAGCCGCCGCGGCCCCGGCCCTCGCGCCCGCCGCCCTCACCCGGCGTAGGCGCAATCACATTGCCGCTGCGGATGTTGTAGGTGAACATCAGCATCACGTAGCGCTGCAGAATTGTGGTTTGCACGTCCTCGTAGTAGGCATCGGTCACGTTGCGCTGGATGGCGCGGTTCTGGCCCAGCAGGTCGAAGGCGTAGACGCGGATTTCGCCGCGCTGGCCGGGGAACAGCTTCTTGCCCACGCTGGCGTTCCAGAGCAGGTATTGCTGGTTGTAGCCCGCGGCCAAGCCCGAGTAGGCCTGGTGCACGAGGTCGGTGGCGAGGTTGATGCCCGGGCCCACAATCCAGTTCAGGCGGAAGCGCGTTACCTGCGAAAAGTAGTTCGAGTTCAGCCGCGTTTGCAGCGTGTTGTACACGTAATTCTGGTTCGAGGTGGTGGAGGCCGTGAAATCGAGCTGCGAACTGATGTTGGAGCTGAGCGTGAGGCCACCTCCGAACGAGGGCACGCGGGCGTAGTTCAGGCCGCCGTTTACTAGGCCGGGGGTTTGGGTGAAGCCGGCGTTGGCGCTGAAGTTGACGTTGGTTTTGATGGCCTTGATGGGCCGGCCGTAGCTCAGCAGCGAGCGCACGGTGTATTGCTGGCTGAGGTTGGTGGGCTGCACCAGCTGCCCCCCGGCGGGCAGACGCACGGCGGGCGCGCCGTCGGGCGTCACGGTGGTATCACGGGCCGCCACCAGGGTGCGATTCGAAATCGGGTTCTGGGTGTAGGCGCCCGACAGCAGCGCGAAGAAGTTGCTCGATACTTCGGGGTTGGATGCCGAGTAGCGGATGTTGACCGAGTGCTGGTACTCCTGGCGCAGCGTGGGGTTGCCGATGGTGAGCTGGAGCGGGTTCGAGTTGTTCACCACGGCCTGCAGCTGGTTCACGCTGGGCGGGTTGGTGTTGGTGCGGTACATCAGCCGCAGGTTTTTCTGCCGCGTGAAGCGGTAGTTGAGCATGGCATTGGGCAGCAGGTTGAAGAAGGTGTAGCGCCCGATGCTGGGCCGCGGGTACTGCGCATCCGAATACAGCTCCGAATGCTGCCCGGCCAGCCCGAAACTGGCTTGGTACTCGCGCGTCACGTGCCGGTACGTGAGCCCGCCCGACTGCGTGAGGTAGTAGTTCTGGAACACGTTGCTCAGCCCCTCGTTCAACTGGCGGGTGTCGCCCGTCAGCACGTCGTAGGTGTATTTGCTGGAGTTATTGGGCGCGTAGTTGATGGCATAGTTGCCCTGCAGCACGTTGGTTTTGCTCAGTGCCTCGGTCAGCGACAGGTTGGCGTTGATGCTGCCGCCGTGCTGCGTGAGGTTGTTCACCTGGTTGAGGTTGCTGCGGGGGGCGGCGTCGTTGAGCGTCAGCAGCGAGGCGTCGCTGTTGCGCTGCGAATAGGTACCACCGATGCTCAGGCTAGCCGTGCGGCCCACCTTGGCGAAGCGGTGGCGCAGCAGCAGGTCGCCGCCGGTGTTCAGGCCTTTGTTATTTGAACCGTAGTTGCTGGTGATGTTGCTGGCCTGGTTGTCGGTGGTAAGCGTGCGGCCATCGACGCGGCTGGTGGCCTCGTTCTGCTGGTAGCTGAAGCGCGGACGGAATAGGATGGAGTTGGCCGAGTCAATCTTATGCTCGAGCCGCAGATTGAAGCGCTGGTTGGTGTTCAGGCTGTTAGTGAGGGCACTTTGGGTGTACTTCGTGCCGGTCACGTACTGGCGGTTGGTGTTGCTGGCCAGCGTGTTGTCGGCCCGGTTGAAGAAGTAGCTGGCCGAAAGGTCAGTTTTCTTGTTCCAGGAGTTTGAGTAGTTCAGGCCCACGGCGTTGGTTTTGGTGATGCCGCCGCTCTGGTTCACCAGAAAGTCGCCAGCGTTACCGCCGTTGCCCCCGCCGCCGGGGCCGCCTCCCCCACCGCCACGCTGGCCACCACGCCCGCCGCCGCCCTGGTTCGAGTTGCCCACCACGCCCAGCAGGTCTTCGGTGCCGAAGTTCTGCTCGTTCACGTTGTTGCTCTGCGCCAGCACCGACATCCGCTCGTCGCCCTTGAATTTGTTTACGTTGCCGCTCACCTTGTAACGCTCTGGCCCCGCCCCAGCCACCACCCGCCCAAACGTGCCGTTGCGGAATTCCACCTTCGTCACGATGTTAATCGTCTTGGTCGTATTCCCGTCATCAAAACCTGAAAACCGGCTTTGCTCGCTGCGCTGGTCGAATACCTCAATCTTGTCCACCATCTCGGCGGGCAGGTTTTTGAGCACCGCGTCGGGGTCGGAGCCGAAAAAGGGCTTGCCATCCACGAGCACCTGCTGCACGTTTTCGCCCTGGGCCTGCACCTTGCCGTCGGCCCCGCGGCTTACGCCGGGCAGCTTGTCGATGAGGTCGCCGGTGGTGGCGTCCGGGTTGGTTTTGAAGGCTTTGGCGTTGAACTGAGTGGTATCGCCCTTCTGCACGCTCTGGGCGGCCGCACCCGTTACCACCACGCCTTTCAGCTGCACGCCGCCGGCCGGCAGGGCCAGTGTGCCCAGCTGCACGGGCGTGCCGGCCACGGTCAGGGATTGCCGCACCGTCTGGTAGCCCACGAAAGACGCATCGAGCACGTAGCGCCCAGCGGCCACGTTATCGAACTGAAACCGGCCCTCGGCATCGGCGGCGGCGCCGGTTTTCACCGAATCAGGCAGCCGAATGAGCAGCACGTTGGCCCCAATCAGGGCCGACTGGTCCTTGCCATCGGCCACGCGGCCGCTCACGGTGGTGGGCGCCTGGGCGTGGGCCACCGTAAGGCTTAACAGCCCGAAAAACAACGTAAGAAAATGCCGCATAGCGTAGGAAAAGGAACGGAAACTCATCTGACGGCATACAGCCGCCCAAGGTTTACCGCCTCGCCCGGCGGCTATTTTCGGCGCAGCAGCAGCAAGCCGTCGCGCAGGGGCAGAAACACCGGCTCCACGCGCGGGTCGCGGGCCACCTGGTCGTTGAAGGCGCGCACCAGCGGCGTATCCTTATCGCCGGCTCTCACCGAGTGCTCGGGCAGCACCTTGCCGCCCCACAGCACATTGTCGACGATGAGCAGCCCGCCCGGCCGCACCTGGTCTACCACCGCTTCAAAGTACGCGGCGTTATTCCGCTTGTCGGCGTCAATAAAGACGAGGTCCCACACTTCATCGACCAGCCCGGGCAAAACGTCGAGCGCCGCGCCGATGTGCAGCCGCACCCGGTCGGTAATGCCGGCCGCCGCCACGTAGCGCCGGATGCGGGTTTCCTTCTCCGGGTCGATTTCGATGGTGTGCAGCACGCCATCAGCCGCCAGCCCCTCGGCCAGGCACAGCGCGGCATACCCGCAGAACGTGCCGATTTCCAGCACGCGCCGCGGCCGCAGCAGGTGGCTGAGCATGCTCAGGAACCGGCCCTGCACGTGGCCGCTGCTCATGCGCGGCATCAGTAGCTGCAGGTGCGTTTCGCGGGTGAGCTGGGCCAGCAGCGGCGGTTCGGGCGCGGTGTGCAGGGCGGCGTAGAGGTCGAGGGGGTCAGTCATGGAGTATCTCTGCGGTAAATTTTAACTATAAGATTGGCCGCAGCCGGAATACATACACCTGAAACCCCGACTTGCCCGGCCCATAGCTAGAGCCGACTACCCGGTACAGCCCTTCGTAGCGGTACACCTCCGGCCCGCCATCCTCGGCCGGCACTTTGCGCAGCACCCGCACCGGCAGGCCGGTTTCCACGCTTTTCAGCAGCGCCAGAATGCCGGTGGTGGCTACTTGGTCCATCATCTGGCGGCCGGTTTTGGGGTCGCGCCCGCCGTTGCCGGAGTACAGGATTTCCTTTTCGTCAAAATTGTCTTCTTCGTACTGCCCGGCCAGCACGATGCTTTCGGCCCCCAGCGCCGAGGTGCCGCACACGCCCGTCCGGCGCGGCCGGTGCACGCCGCTTAACGACAAGTCGATGCGGTTGCGGAAAGTGTCGCCGGGCCGGTAGCTGCCGGGGTGGCCGTAAACGGGAACTGACATGGGCTTACTGATTTACACAGGCTTGCAGCCACCGTACGCACTCAGGCGCATCCACTATCGACCAGGCGTGCGGAAACTGGCGGCCGTTCAATCTGCCCTTGCCGCTGGTTTCGATGTATTCGGCGCGGGCGTTACCCTGGCGTAGCAGGCAGGCCACCAGTTGCCGGAGCGTTACCGCGTTCAAGTCCTCAAGCTGCATGGTGGCGCACAAGTGCCACCGCCAGTATGCCATATCCGGCTCACAATACACCCGCACGGGCGTGGCCGCCAGCCGGGCTAGGTTGCCACCGGTCGGATTAGTGCTGATAAAAGCCGAGTACCGCTCATACACAGCTGGCAGTTGCTCCGGCGAGCCGCCAAAAGCATCTGCCAGCGTCTTGAGCGTGGCTTGCCCGCCGCGCACGAGCAAGGCGCTGCAATTCCGGTCGATGTCCCGCTGGCCGCGGTGCCACAGATTGGCCAAATCGGCGGGCGGGTCCACCCCCAAAACGGCCTTTATCCGCCACGCTTGCCGGGCACTGTCCCGCTCTAGGGCCTCGGCATAGGCCAGCGCGAGCTGCCCGCCCGCCGAGAAGCCGCCGAGGCACAAGTTGCGGCCGATGCCGGGATACTGGCGCGCCACCCTGCCCAGCACCTGTTCCAGCAAGCGCGTCCCGGCCGAATCCAGGTACAAGCGGTTATTCAGCGTCGGCACCACGGCCACGAAGCCCGCGCGGGCGGCCTCCTGCGCCAGCGTTGTTTCCTTAAACACCCCCTCGGCCGGACAGCCGAGGCCCGGCAGCAGCAGCAGCACGCCCCTCAGCGGGCCCGCC
>NZ_BAAGZM010000313.1:0-4853 GCF_054778495.1 Hymenobacter agri | reverse complement strand
CCGGGCGGCGCCCACCGAGTGGGGCCGCCGCTACGGCTACGGCGAGCGGTTGAGCGCGGCCGAATTTGCCCGGCGTGTGCCCGTGAGTACCTACGAGCAGCTGTTTCCGGAACTGGAGAAGGTGCTGCGGGGCCAGGCCAACGTGCTGTGGCCCGGCCAGCCCCAGTGGTTTGCCAAAAGCAGCGGCACCACCAACGCCCGCAGCAAGTTCATTCCCGTCACGAAAGAAGCCCTGCACCACGGCCACTACCGCGCCGGACGCGACATGCTGGCCCTGAGCACGTACCTGTACCCGCAGGAGCGCCTGCTGGCGGGCAAAACGCTGTCGTTGGGCGGTGCGCTCGGGCCCAACCCGTTTCAGCCGCAGCAGGTGGCGGCGCAGGTGGGCGATGTGTCGGCCGTTATTATGGCGCAGCTGCCGGGCTGGGCCGAGGGGCTGCGCACGCCGCCACTGCACTTGGCGCTGCTGAGCGAGTGGGAGGAGAAGCTCGAGCGCATTGCCCGCCATGTGCTGCGGCAGGATGTGCGCGTGCTGGCCGGCGTGCCCACCTGGATGGTGGTGCTGCTCCGCCGGGTGGTGGCCTTGGCCGGAGCCGAGCATATTATGCAGGTATGGCCGCAGCTGCGGCTGTTTCTGCACGGCGCCGTAGCCTTTGGGCCCTACCGCGAGCTGTTTAGCCAGCTGATTCCGGACGCCCGCATGCGCTATCTCGAAATTTACAACGCCTCGGAAGGCTACCTGGCCCTGCAAGACCAGCCCGGCAGCGAAGACCTGCTGCTGCTGCTCGACCACGGCATTTACTATGAGTTTCTGCCGGCCGACCAATGGGCCTCGTCGGCCCCCCAGGCCGTGCCCCTGGAAGCCGTGGAGCTGGGCCGGCCTTACGCGCTGGTCATCAGCACCAACGCCGGGCTGTGGCGCTATGTGGTGGGCGATACCGTGCGCTTCACGTCGCGGGCGCCGTACCGGGTGCGCATTACGGGGCGAACCAAGCACTTCATCAATGCCTTCGGCGAAGAAGTAGTGATTGAGAGTGCTGAGGCTGCCGTGGCCGCTGCCTGCCGGGCCACCGGCGTGGCGGTACGCGACTTCACGGCCGCGCCGGTCTGGTTTGCGGCCGGGCAAGCCGCTTCGCGGGGTGGGCATGAATGGGCCTTGGAATTTGCGGGCGAATCCATTCCTGACCTGACCCGCTTCGGCGCAGTGCTCGACGCGACTTTGGCCGAGCTGAACTCGGACTACGCTGCCAAGCGCTACCGGGGGCTGGCCCTGGCGCCGCCTCGCCTGCACGCAGTGCCGGCCGGTACGTTCGAAACCTGGCTGGCGCAGCAGGGCAAGCTGGGCGGGCAGCACAAGGTACCGCGGCTGCTCAACTCGCGCGAGGTGCTGGAAGCAGTGCTGCAAGCTGCCGCCCGGTAGCCGCTACACAATCGTTAGCCTCGCACAGAAGCAGCCATTAGGCGGCTGAGATGGCACATTAGGCCAGATAATCGGGCCGCCGGTAGACTTTCTGGATATGATACAATCCGGATAAGTAATATTACCGTAGTAATTTTACCTTGCCCTCGCCCGTCCCACCCGTACTGCTTTTCTTATGTCTACAGTTACCGAAGTTTCGGCCAGCCAGAAATCCGCCTATCAACGCCCGTACAAGTCTCGTAGCCAGCGCCGCGAGATTGCCCGTCGCAAACACGACGAAAACACTGACCAGAAATTTCTCATTCGGGTGGCGTTGGTCGCAGGCGTAGTGCTGCTGGTCGCGCTGGGCTTTGCGCTGAAAAACATGATGGAAACGGCGGCATTGACCCCGCCGATGACGGAGGGGCTGCACTAAGCCGAGCAGGCGGCCCGGCTACTCGTCGAGCATGCCACCCAGCAGGCCGCCGAGTACGCCGCCGCTTTCTTTTTGCGCATTGCCGCCTACCGGCGATAGCGCCTGAATGAGCTTTTTAACGGGCATGGATTGCAGCCACACGCGGCCGGTGCCGCGCAGCGTGGCCAGCAACAGCCCTTCGCCCCCGAATATCATCGATTTGAGGCCGCCGGCCCGGGCCACGCTGAAATCGATGCCTGGCTCGAAGGCCACCACGCAGCCGGTATCGACGCGCAGCAGCTCATTGTTCAGGCGCTTCTCGATGATGGTGCCGCCGGCATGCACGAAGGCCTTGCCGTCGCCGGTGAGTTTTTGCAGGATGAAGCCCTCGCCGCCGAAAAACCCCGCGCCCAGCTTCTGGTTGAAGTGAATGCTGATTTTGGTGCCGCGCGCCGCCGCCAAGAAGCCGTCTTTCTGCACGATGAGGCCCTGGGGCATTTCGCGCAGGTTGACCGGGATGATGGTACCGGGGTAGGGCGCGGAGAAGGCCACTTTGCTTTTGCCGTAGCTGCCGCGGTGGGTGAAGTGCGTCATGAACAGGCTCTCGCCGGTGATGAGGCGCGTGCCGGCCGAAAACAGCTTGCCCATCAAGCCCTGGTCGGGCGCGGAGCCGTCGCCCATTTTGGTTTCGAAGGCAATGGCTTCTTCCATGTACACCATGGCGCCGGCCTCGGCAATCACGGTTTCATTGGGGTCGAGCTCAATTTCGAGCACCTGAATATCAGAGCCCAGAATGCGGTAGTCAACGTCGTGCGAATTCATAGCGGAAGCCAGTGAGCGGGTTGGTGCGGCCAAAGATATAGGGACTTAGGTATTCGCCCGAGCGGGCCGGGCTGCCACACAATATTTTGGGGGCGCTGCGTTGAAAGCCGAAGTTTCAACTAACTTTATAGTTCACCTTTCTTCCTTTTCGCCCATGCCTGCTTTCCGACTCTTATTGCTGCTCGTGCTCAGTACCTTGCTGGGAAGCTGCGCCGGCTCGCGTTTCGCCACTGCGCCACCCGCCTGGGCCTTCTGGAAGAACAACCGCTTCGACCGTAATGGGCTCGAAACCGGCCGCTGGCGCACCTATTACGACGACGGCCACCACCAGCCCTACACCGCCGGCCGCTACCGCCACGGCCGCCCCGTGAAAACGTTTCAATACTACACGCCCGACGGCAAGCTTGACCGTACCGAGGTGTACAGCAAGGAGGGTTTCTGCGAAGTAAGCTACTGGCACCCCGGTGGGCAGCTGGCCCGGCGCGGCTCCGCCCAGTGGGTGACCGGGAAAGGCAAAGCGCCGCGCTTTTACTGGTACGGCACCTGGACGAGCTACGAGCCCGACGGCCAGGTGTCAGCCGTGCAGACTTACGTCGACGGCCACCTCACCCGCGCCGAAACCTACGAGAAGGGCCAGCTCACGCAGGTCGAGATTTTCGAAAATAACAAGCGCAGCCGCGTCGAGACCTACGCCAACGGCCAGTTACTCAAAGTCGAGAGCTTTGAGAAGGGCCTGCGCGTGGGCACCACCAGCACGCTCTAACTGGTTTCTGGTTGTGGGTTTCTAGTGTCTGGTTATCTGTTTGCTCACTATCAACCAGAAATAAGAAACCGGCGACCAGAAATCTACTCGTCCTGCGGCAGCTCGCTGCGGGTTTCGGCGGCCTCCTTTTCGGGGTCGTCGACGGTTTTTTTGCGCTTGGCCTCGCGGCTGGTGCGCTTGATGAAGTCTTCGTCAGACTCCTCGACTTCCTGGTGGCCGTCTTCGATGGGGAAGTCCTCGTCGGCCTCCTCGGCGCCGGGCTTTTCGCCGAACTGGCCGGCGCGGTCCACCAGCTTTTTGTCGCGCACGTGGCGGCCCAGAAATTGGTTTATCTGTTCGATGCTGTAGTTGGAGGTGATTTCGCCCAGCGGGTTCACCCCAATCTCGAAGCCTTCGAGCTCCTTGTGTACGCGGGCTTTTTTGGCGGGGTCGGCGGCAGCTTTTTTCGGTTTAACGGGTTTCTTGGCCATGATGCGGGAGGTGCGGAAGCAGAAGAAATACCCGTTGCTGTACGGGAAAGCCCGGCGCTGGGTGGCGGCTACAGTCAACAAAAAAGCGGCTGGCCATTGGCCAGCCGCTTTAGGGAGTAGGCAGGAATAAGCAAACGGTGTTATTCCAGCAGCAGGCGCAAGGCGTTGTGGCCGGTGCGCACCATATACATGCCCGTGGCCGAGCCCGCGGGCAGCGCCAGCACCGCGGTGCCGGCGGCATCGGCAGTGGCCGAAACCACTAACCGGCCCAGGGCATCGAATACCTGCACCAGCGTGCCGGGCTGCGTGCCCGTGAGTGTGGCGTGGGCCGTAGTAGGGTTCGGGAAGAGGGCCAGGCCCTCGGCGGCCTCACTCAGACGCACGCTGCGCACCGGCGAGTAGCGGAAGCTGCCATCGAGGTCTACCTGCAGCAGGCGGTAGTAAAGCGTGGTGCGGTCGGCGGGCAATTGCGCATCGGTGAGGGTGTACTCGCGGGGCGTGGTGCTGGTGCCGCCGGCGGCCACCGTACCAATGCGGTCAAAAGAAGTGCCGTCGAGGCTACGCTCTACCTCGAAGCGGGCGCTGTTTTTCTCACTGGCGGTGCTCCATTTCAGCAGCACGGCGTGGCCGAGCGGCGCGGCCGTGAAGGCAGCCAGCTCGACGGGCAGCGGGTTGGCCGCGTTGCCCAGCGTCCAGACGGAAAAGTCGCTGATGCCGGTTTTGGTGATGACGTTGCCGGCGGCCGTGGTGCCGCGTTGCGGAATCCAGGGCGTGCCGCCGCTCACCGACTTGAACAGGGCCAGGTTGCCCACCGGAATGCCGTTGAGCTCGTGGGGGAAGTAGGCGAAGTTCATCGTCACGTTCAGGCCGGTGTTCACGGCGGGCTGAATGTTGAAATTGCGCAGGATGCTCTGGCTGGTGCCGGCCCCGCCGATGGCCGTGCCGGTGGTGCGCGAGACGAGCGTGGCGCCGGGGGCCACCGAG
>NZ_BAAGZM010000312.1:0-4869 GCF_054778495.1 Hymenobacter agri | reverse complement strand
CGCGCACCACCCGCTACCTGCTGCGCCCCGACCAGCGCCTGTGGCTGCTGCGCCGCCGGCTCGACCTCGACGTGTTCACCATTCCCTTCAAGGTGCGGCCGCCGCAGGCCGGCGTGCCGGTGCAACTCAATACCAACTTCAACGCCGCCATCTACATCGGCCGGCGGCTCGATTTTTATTCGCTGCGCACCAAGCGCACCACCCCGTTCGGGCCCACGCCGCACATTCGGGCTACGGGCCTGGGCTACGGCGCCTTCATCGGGGCCGGCTCTACCTTCATCACCGACGACGTGACGGCCGCCACCCGCCCCACCGCCGCCGACTACGAAGGCGTGGTGCTGCACGGCGGCCTCGCCACCATTTACGATGCCCGGGCGTTCAATATTGGTTTAGCCGCGGGCGTCGACCAGCTGCTGGGACCCGATGCGGCGCATTGGGTGTACCAGCACAAGCCCTGGTTCGGCATCCTGTTCGGGTTGGATTTGAATTAGCGCTAGCGGTGCAGCACGGCGGCAGGCTCGAGGTCCCGGTCGTCGGCCACTACGTAGGTGCCATCCAGCCGCAGGCGCTTGCGCGTGTTGCGGTAGCAGCGGCAGCATTCGTCGCCGCGCTCTTCGCCCGCCAGCTCAATATCCGTTAGCTGGTAGCGCCGGCCGATGGCTGGCAGCACCACGGCGTAGTTGTAGCCCGCTGGCCCGTAGTTGCCATTGCGGGGCGGAAACAGCCTGTTCAGCGTGATGCCGTACCGATAAAAGTCCTGGCTACTCTGCCGCTCTTCGCGCGCGGTATCGAGAGGCGTGGCGAAGCCGGGCGAGGCGAAACGCACCACGTAGGCATCGCGCACCTCGGCACGCCGGAAACCCTGGTTCAGGCTGTCCAAATCGAAACGCAGCTGAATAGCATCCTCATTTTCGGAGAAGCAGTCGCAGGTTTGCTGCCGGCAGTCGGGCGTGCAGGTGGTTAAGGCGCTGGCACCCAGCACGCAGGCCAATAACAAGAGGGGTAGCTTGTTCATGGGCGTAAATATAGCTGCCCGCTCACAACGGACCTGATTACTCCAGCCGGCGCCGGTTAGCCTTCTTCTCGCTTTGAATTCTCTTGCCTTCCAGACGCTTGCGCACGGCGGCTTTGCCGGGCTTGGTGGCCTTGCGGGGCTTAGGGCGGCGCAGGCTTTTCAGCAATAGCTCGTGGAAGCGCGCTAGCACAATCTCCTTGTTGCGGAGCTGGCTGCGGTCGTCTTGCGCGGCCAGCAGCAGCCAGCCATCGGCAGTGAGCTGGTTGGCCAGCTTTTCCAGTATCAGGCGCTTTTGTTCGTCGCTCAGCAGCAGTGAGTTCAGCAGGTGCCAGCGCAGCTCCACGCGCGACTCCACCTTGTTCACGTTCTGCCCGCCCGGCCCGCTGGCCCGGCTGGTCTGGAAGGTGATTTCGGGCAGGAAGGCGGCAGTGGGGGGAAGCACTTTGGAAGGGTTGAGTTTTGAGGATTAAATGTTGAGTTGAAATATATCAAGTCTATTAAAACTCATCATTCAACCCTCAAAACTCAACCCTTGTTCAGCAGCATAGCCCCGTAGGAATACCCGCCCCCGAATACGGTGATGATGACCCTGTTGCCGGCTTGCAGCGTGTCCCACACTTCGGCCAGGCCGATGGCTGCGCCGGCGCAGCCGGTGTTGCCGAGGCGCTCGATGTTGCTCACGGCGCGGGCGGGGTCGAGGCCCAGGGCCTTGGTCACGTTTTTCGAGATGCGCAGGTTGGCCTGGTGCGGAATGAGGTAGGTGAGGGCATCGGTCGCAATGTGGTGCTTGTCGAGCAGCGTCTGCGTCACGCGGGCCATGTAGGTGCAGGCCTGCTGAAACACGTCGCGGCCGAAGGGCATCACAATGCCGCGCTCCACGGGCTTCAGGGTCACGGCTTCGTCGGCCTTGCTCACGGGCGCGGCCCCGCCGGTGATGACTTCGGCAATGTGCAGGTCATCGGGGCTGAGGCGCTCCTTGCTGATGAGCAGCGCCGCCGCGCCGTCGCCCCAGAGGTGGCCGGCCATCGTGTCTTCCTCGTTGTTGTAGGCGGTATTGTGCTCGCTCACCACCACCACGGCGCGGGTGGCCTTGCCCATGGCAAAGTAGCCTTCCACGATTTCCACCGCATTCAGCAGCGACGAACAGGCCGAGGAAATGCTGACGGTCGGAATTTCGTTCACGTCCAGGTCGCGCTGCACGGCGTGTGCGGCGGTAAAAATGGTATCGTGCGGCGTGTAGGTGCCAGCCACAATCAGGTCGATGCTGGCTTGGGCAAAGGCGGGAGCAGCGGCCAGGGCAGCGCGGGTGGCGGCAATGGCCATGGTATTGGCATTTTCGCCGGGGGCCGCTTTGCGGCGCTCCTGAATGCCGGTGCGCTCAATAATCCACTCGCTGGCGAGGCCGTTGAGGCGGGTGAAATGCGCGTTGGTCACGACGGCCTCCGGGAGGTAGGACGCCACATGGTGAAGGTACACAGACTGGTATTGGGTGAGAAACGGGGGTGTGCCTTGCGGCAGCGCAAAGGTACGGCCTGCACTCCCCGGCGGTCGGCCTGCGGCGGCCATATGCCCGAATTTTACACCCGTGCAGATGGGCGGAACCGATAATGCCTCTCATCCGGAGCGCGGCGAAGGACCTTCTCAAGCCCAAACAAACCGTTTGCACTTGAGAAGGTCCTTCGCTGCGCTCCGGATGAGAGGCCTCTTTAACGGTGTTATTCCTTTACCACCCGGCCGCTGCCGCGCGTGGTGCTGCTGAGCTGCGCGCCACCGGCCACGTACATGCCGCCCGAGCCCGAGATGGTGCCTTCGGCGGTGAGGCTGGCGTACACGTGCGCATCGCCCGAGCCGCTGATGCGGGCTTTGCTGGTTTCGGTTTTCAGGTCGTGGGCTTTCACTTTGCCCGAGCCGCTGATGCGGATGTCGTTGCTGGTGGCCGTGCCGCCCACCGCTACATCGCCCGAGCCCGACACGGTGGTTTCGAGGCGGCCGGTTTTGAGCTGGGGCACCGTGAGGTCGCCCGAGCCGCTCACGGCCAGCGTCATGGCCTCGGCCTGCAGCGCGCCGCTCACCTCCATTTTGCCCGAGCCGCCCACGCGCAGCGCCTTGAGGCTGGGGGCGGTTACGTACACCGTGACGTGGCCGTGATTTTTGTTGTTGAACATGCGGCCTTCCTGGTCGCGAAACTTGAGGCGCAATTGGCTACCCTGCACTTCGGTTTCAAAATCGGCCAGGTCTTCCTTGCGGCCTTCCAGGGCCACGCTCTGGGGGCTGCCTTGCTTCACCACCACCTGGGCCGAGCCGCCGAGGCTGATTTCGGTGAACGCGCCCACCGTGCGGGTTTCGCGGTCGGCCAAAGGTTGAGAGAAGGACGACAAAGCGCCCACAGCCAGCGCCAGCGCGCCGGCACACAACGAGGTAATCCGAAAACTCTTCATGCGAAAAAAGGGAAAAGGTGAGCGAGTGAACCCTGTTACCAGCCAGATGCGCGAAACGTTACCGCGGTTGCCCGAATTTATTTCTTTTCACCTTTTCCCGTTGGCTCCGCTTAAAACTCCACGTGCATACGCACGGCCACCACGTGCACCGGCCCGCTGCGGTCTTTGTTGTAGCCCGGGTTCAGAATGAACTGGTAGTCGGGGCTGATGGCCACGTGGTAGCGGTGCAGGTCGATGCTGTAGTACACCTCGCCGATTTTTTCGAGGCCGTAGTTCAGCCGTCCGTCGCCAATCATGAAGCCGTAGCCGCCGGCGGCAAAGTAGGCCTGGTGTTCGGGGCTAATGCCGTTGGCCACCACGGCGATGCCGAGGCGGTCGTCGGGCCGGTGCCAGCGGGCGCCGGTGCTCACCGCGCCCAAGCTGGCGCTGTGGTCGATTTCGGTGAAGGCCCAGGTTTCGTTCTGGCCGTCGTTATAGCTCACGCGGGCAAACAGGCCCACATTTTTGCTGATTTCCTGCTCGGCATTCAGGCCGAAGCCCACCTTAGTATGGCCATCGCGGCGCACGCTTTCGAGCGTGGGTTGCTGGCCCAGGATTTGGCCCACGGCCACGGCGCTGCGGTAGGTGGCCATCGGGGCCACATTGCGGAAGCCCAACGCCCGCACCGTGCCCTGGCGCTGGCCAAGATGGTAGGTGTGGGTCAGCTCCAGGGTTTCGGCGTGGGCCCGGCCGTAGCGGTAGTCCAGCAGCGGGCCGTTGGCGTAGGTGGGCAGCAGGGCCGAGGCAAAGCGGGCGCTGAAGGTGGGCGTTACGTACTCCAGCACGCCGCCCACGGTGTAGCCGCGGGTGTTGGCGGCGTAGTCCCAGGCGCCGGCGCTCATCAGGCTCCAGTTCATGAACTGCGTGCGCGGGTCGTGCGAATAGCTGTTCTGGTCGAAGAAGTCGGCCAGGCAGAGCTTGCCCACGTTCACCGAGATGTAGTGGCGGGGCGTGGGACCGGCCACCTGGTTCAGGTCGTCCACGTCCTCATCGGTTTCCGAACTCAGGGCAAATACCTGCCGCACGTAGAGGCGGGCCAGGTACAGCACCGGGTCGGCCACGCCGATGCGGAAGGTTTCGCCGTTGGGGAAGCCCGCGATGCCGCGGGCGCTGCTCAGGCCGCTGCCGCCGGCCACTTCGGGGTTGAAGTACACCGCCGCATTCTTCCACAGCCGCCGCCCGATGAAGAACGTGCTGGTCATCGAGAGCTTGGCCGATTCGCGGTCGGCCAGGCTGAAATCGCCCGCGTAGGGGTTGTTCAAATTACTGTGCCACTGGTCGATGAATGTCTGCTGAAAGTGCAGGCTCCAGTTGTGCGATTCTTCGACGGGGCGGCGCAGCGGCTCCTGGGCCGAGGCAGCGGCGGGCGGGGTGGGC
>NZ_BAAGZM010000311.1:0-4877 GCF_054778495.1 Hymenobacter agri | reverse complement strand
CGGGGCGCGGCTGGTGCTCAGCACGCAGGCAAGCACCCGGGTTTTTCGCTCCATCGATGGGGCCGTGGCCGAGCAGCACACTACGGGCGAGCTGGCCGAACACGCGCTGGCCGTCGTCTTCCCCGACCCCGTGGTGCCGCAGGCCGAAAGCCGCTACCGCCAAATGCAGGAATGGCACCTGCAGCCGTCGTCGCTGCTGTTGCTGGTCGACTGGTTCCACTCCGGCCGCATGGACCAGGGCGAGCGGTTCGCCTTCCACTCGCTGCATTCTGAGCTGCGCGTGCGGGTGGCGGGCCGGCTGGTGGTGCTGGACCGCTTCAGCTTCCAGCCCGAAGAAAATATCGCCGCCTCGCCCGCCAACTTTGCCGGGTATCAAACCTTCTTTTCGGCTTTTCTGGTGGGCAGCCCCGACGATGCGCGGTTCCCGCACCTCGCCGAGGCGCTGGCGCGGCAGAAAATGCCCGGCAGCACGGGGCCGCACTTCAACATCAACAGCCGCGAATATGTGGTTTCGGTAGCGCAGGCGCGGGAAAACGTGTGGGTACTACGGGCCGCCGCCCACAGCCGCCTGGCCCTGCAGCCGCTGTGCGACGCACTACTGGCGGCCCTGGCCGATGAGCGGCTGTTGGGGTATAACCCGCTGGCGCGGAAATACTGATGTAGCGCAAACTTTGGAGCTCGCGCTACGATTACCGCCGGTCTTCGCGCACGGCTGCCAGCGCCCGCGCCTTGGCCGCTTTGATGTGGCCGATGATGTCATCCAATCCGTGCCCGTCGATGGCCCGCGCAAACAGGAACGGGCCTTCGCCGCGCATTTTCTTCGAGTCGCGCTCCATCACGCCGAGGTCGGCTTTGATGAGGTCTTTGAGGTCGATTTTGTTGATGATGAGCAGGTCGGACTGCGTAATGCCGGGGCCGCCCTTGCGCGGGATTTTGTCGCCGCCCGACACGTCGATGACGTAGATGGAATAGTCGACCAGCTCGCGGCTGAAGTGGGCGGCCAGGTTGTCGCCGCCGCTCTCCACGAAGAGGTAATCGAGGCCGTAGTCGAAGCGCTGCATGAGGCCTTCGAGCGCGTCCATGTTCAGGGAAATGTCCTCCCGAATGGCGGCGTGCGGGCAGCCCCCAGTTTCGACGCCCACGATGCGGTTTTCATCCAAAGCGCTATTGCGGATGAGGAATTCGGCGTCTTCGCGGGTGAAAATATCGTTGGTGACCACGCCCAGCCCGAACTCGTGGCGCATGCGCTCGCACAGGGCCTTGAGCAGGGCCGTTTTGCCGGTGCCCACCGGCCCGCCAATGCCCACCGTGAAGGCCCGCTTGCGGAAGTTGCGGTAGCTGGGCAGCCGCCGCGTTTCGCGCTCGTTGAAGTCGCCCGGCGATTCGTACGCTTCATGCTGGTGGCCGTGGAGGAGCAGGGCGAGTTTTTCGACAAAAGCCATAGGTAGTAGCGCGGACTTTTAGTCCGCGAATAATTGGAATGGAATGGACTCGCGGACTAAAAGTCCGCGCTACTTAGTTCTGAAACAGCTTGGAATAAATATCCTCGTGCAGCACCTGCGCCGCATCCAGCAAAAACGCCGAACGGGTAGCTTCGCCGTACTCCTTCCCCGCCTGCGCCGCCAGAATATGCTCGAACACCGCATAGAAATCGTGCTGGAGCCGGTGACCCTCCAGCGGCCCCAGAAACCCGAGGCGGATGGCCGCGCTGAGTTGGTCGCGCAGCAGCATGTGCAGGTACATGGCCTGTAATTCTGGTAGCGCAAAGCCGACCCGCTGCAAAGCCAGCGTGAAAACCAGCGTGAAATGCGGCGGAATTTCCTGGGTTGTGAACCATTGGGCAATGGTTTCCAAAGCCGCTTCCGGGTAGAAAGTGGCCAACAGTTTCAGCCAGTTGCGGCCCTGCACGGCGCTGGCTTTGTAGAGGCTGGGAACGAGCAGTTGGGCGTCGTATTCTTCGGCGACGGATTGGAATTTGGGGCTTTCCTCGGTGAGGTGGAAGGTGGAATGGATAAACGGCAATTCGGCGCTGCCGGCCTGTTGCAGGTAAGAATACAGGTGATTGCGCAGGTCCGACGGCATAGTGATTAGCCCGAAGGTGAGGCTGCTTTCCAGCCCGTAGGAATAGGCGAAGGAGCCGGTGGGAATGGCTGAATCGACGAGGTGCAGGAGACGGGCGAATTGCATATCGAGACCCCACCCCCGGCCCCTCCCCTCGGGGGGAGGGGTGCCAGACGCGAGTATTTTTGAATCGTAATCCCCCCCTCCCCCGGAGGGGAGGGGCCGGGGGTGGGGTTATGCGTTAGAACAAGTTATACAGCTGCGCCAGCGGCAGCACTTCCGCCGGCTCGCAAGTCAAATGCACGCCGTCCACCATCACCCGGTAGGTTTCAGGGTCGACGGAAATATTGGGCAGGTAGTCATTCAGCGCCATGTCCTTCTTCCCGATGTTGCGGCAATTTTTAACCGCTACCACCTGCTTGGTCAGGCCGTAGTCAGCCCGCACTCTTTCAACCGACGCGCCCGACACGAACACCATCGAACTCTTGCCGATGGCCCCGCCCAGCGCGCCGAACATGGGGCGCGAGAACGAGGGCTGCGGCGTGGGAATGGAGGCGTTGGCGTCGCCCATTTGGGATTGGGCGATGATGCCGCCTTTGAGTATCATCTCGGGGCGGGCGCCGAAAAAGGCGGGTTTCCAGAGCACGAGGTCGGCCAGCTTGCCGATTTCGACGGAGCCGACTTCGTGCGCGATGCCGTGGGCGCGGGCCGGGTTGATGGTGTACTTGGCCACGTAGCGGCGCACGCGGAAGTTGTCGGCCTGGCCGGAGGCGGCGTCTTCGGGCAGGGGGCCGCGCTGCTGCTTCATTTTGTGGGCCGTTTGCCAGGTGCGGGTGATGACCTCGCCCACCCGGCCCATGGCCTGCGAGTCGGAGCTGATGATGCTGAGCGCGCCCATATCGTGCAGGATGTCTTCGGCGGCAATGGTTTCGCCCCGGATGCGGCTTTCGGCGAAGGCCACGTCTTCGGGAATGTTGCGGTCGAGGTGGTGGCAGACCATGAGCATGTCGAGGTGCTCGTCGATGGTGTTCACCGTGAAGGGCCGCGTGGGGTTGGTGCTGGAGGGGATGACGTTCGGCTCGCCGCAGATTTTGATGATGTCGGGCGCGTGGCCGCCGCCCGCGCCTTCGGTGTGGTAGGAATGGATGGTGCGGCCCTTAAACGCCGCCGTGCTGGTTTCCACGAAGCCGCTCTCGTTCAGCGTATCGGTGTGGATGCAGACCTGCACGTCGTATTCCTCGGCAATGCTCAGGCACATGTCGATGGCCGCCGGGGTGGTGCCCCAGTCCTCGTGCAGCTTGAAACCCAGCGCCCCGGCCTCGGCCTGCTCGCGCAGCCCCTCGGGCTTGGAGGCGTTGCCCTTGCCCAGAAACCCGAAGTTGAGCGGGTAGGCCTCGGTGGCCTTCAGCATGGTTTCGAGGTAGAACGCGCCGGGCGTGCAGGTGGTGGCGTTGGTGCCGGCGGCCGGCCCGGTGCCGCCCCCAATCATGGTCGTCACGCCCGAAGCCAGCGCCTCCGGTATCTGCTGGGGGCTGATGAAATGGATGTGGCAGTCGATGCCGCCGGCGGTGAGCAGCTGGCCTTCGCCGGCAACAACTTCGGTGGTGACGCCCACCACCATACCGGGCGTCACGCCGGGCATGAGGTGCGGGTTGCCGGCCTTGCCGATGCCCACGATGCGCCCGCCCTTGATGCCGATGTCGGCCTTGAAAATGCCGGTGTAATCGACCACCAGCGCGTTGGTGATGACCAAATCCAGCGCGTCGGCCGGGCCGATTCCGGCGGCCTGGCCCATGCCGTCGCGCAGCACCTTGCCGCCGCCAAACTTGCATTCCTCGCCGTACACGCAGTAGTCGCGTTCAACTTCAATCAGCAGACCGGTATCGCCGAGGCGCACCCGGTCGCCGGTGGTGGGGCCGTACATGTCGGCATACGCGCGACGGGAGATGGGGAGGGACATATTATTTGATTTTATTTATCGCAGGGACAAGGCCCCAAAGCATAGCGTGTGTTGCCACTTATGTATCTATTGTGGAAGGTTTTATTTCCTAAATAATAGACCCAATTCCCGTAAAAACCGCACGTTGTGTAGTAGACCCAAAAGCCAACCTTCTTGCCGTTCTTATACTTTCCTTTTTCATGTCTCCACATTAAGCCTTTTGGCTGTCCATCAACTTGATTGGCCAAGAAGTATGCATAGTGCTTGCCGTTTTTCTCACCGTTCTTGTACCGCGTGACATTATACAATGGTATGCTCCCAGAAGTATCTACTTCAACCCAAATTCCTCCTTTACCTGCCTTGTTACAATTAATTCGAGCAGGTATTTTATTGAGCGCACACCCTTGAAGCACAAGCAAAAAAGCCAGCTTCAGCAAATACATTCTTTGAAAACTTGATTTCATATTTCAGTTACCTTTTATCAAGCCGGAAGCTTCACTAAAAGGCAATTTACTGTTCAAGTTTCTCTAGCGCCTGCTGCTTCTTGCCCGCATCATCCAGCTTCCCATCAATGAACCCATTGCCGCCGTACACGATGCGCTCGCCGGCCAGGGCCACCAGGCGCACGCGCTTGCGCTCGCCGGGCTCGAAGCGCACCGCCGTGCCGGCCGGGATATTGAGGCGGAAACCGTAGGCGGCCGCGCGGTCGAAGTGCAGCGCCGCGTTGGTTTCGAAGAAGGGATAATGCGAGCCGACCTGCACGGGCCGGTCGCCCATGTTCACGACGTCCACGTCCACCGTGGCGCGGCTTTCGTTGAGAATGATGTCGGCCGGGTGCAGCTGGTATTCGCCGGGCTGGGGGTGGCTGGCGTGGGCG
>NZ_BAAGZM010000310.1:0-4878 GCF_054778495.1 Hymenobacter agri | reverse complement strand
GCCGCCGCGCCGTGGCCGTAGCCGAGTACCGTAACGGGCGTGTTGGGCGGGCAGGCGGCCAGCACCTGGGCCGTTAGCGCATCGAGGTAAACGCCGAGGTCGGTCAGGTCGGGCAGTAGGGTTTCGGTGGCAAACCACGCGGCATCGGTGCGCGGAGCCGCGTCGATAATGCCGTCGGCATTGAGGTCCTGGGGCTGTTCGTAGCGGCTTAGCGCCTCCGGTAGCAGGAGCAGGCGTTCGGGCGTATCGAGGTTTTGCAGTTGGGTGGCCAGTTCGGGCATGGGCTGGCCGTGGCCGTGCAGGCATACCCACACGTGGGTGATGGCCGGGCCGGGCTCGCCCAGGCTGAGGTAGCGGGCCGTGCGGGAAGTGGTGAATTGAAGTGGCAGCATGGAGAAAAGCGGGAGGAGAAGAGAAAGTTGGCGAGGGCTATACGTAGCGCCCGCCACCCGCGCTGCTGCGGGCGAACGCAAAAAAATAATGGTTCGGCCGCTCGGGGCTAACGCGCGGATAACCAGTGCGTCGCCGCGAATCGTAAAGCCGCAGCACCATTTCCCGAGAAAAAAGCCGCCCTCCTGCTTGCTTCGCCAGCTTTTATAGCTACCTTTGCAGAACCAAACAGTGCGGGGTGGAGCAGTTGGTAGCTCGTTGGGCTCATAACCCAAAGGTCACTGGTTCGAGTCCAGTCCCCGCTACCTAGAGACACCGTAATAGCCTTTAACACAGGTTGTTACGGTGTTTTTCTTTTAGGTCTACCCAGTTAGCACACAGTTAAGCACCGAAATGGGCGAGTTTTCAGCTAATTTCAGCTGCTTGTGTGTTTGTCATGAGCATTGCTACCCCTGTATTCATCAGTTTGTGCCTGCATAGGAACCACTAATGAAGCTTTGAAGCCCATAGGGAACGTTAGTAGGCCGTATAGGAACATGTGAAAAAGCAGGTTGCAACAACTGTAATAAGCGTAAAAACTATATTTCCAGCTTACTGAACGCGTTTTTTGACAAATTTTTTGTGCGTGTGGGGCATACAATTCCACTCCCACCCCAATTTTGGTGCAATGGCAAGCGGTTACGGACCAACGGCACCCCCCTCCCAGAGGAAGGGGAGGAGTAGGGGGTGGCTTAAACCTGTAACATTTCAGAATTTTTAGACTATAAGGCAAGCAAGAGGCTTTCACCCTTCCCTCAGCACCATTCAACAGTGCAAGTATCCTTTGGCTTACCCCCTGAATTCCTAAATCAACTCTCTTCAACCCTGCTGGCTGGAATGCAGCATGAGCTAAAGAGACTCTCTGAAGCTGCTACAGTAGCGAAAGATACTGACACCTTTTACACCGTAAAAGAGGCCGCCAAACGCCTTCAATTGTGTGAGAAAACGGTGTTGTCAAAGATTGATGCCGGCCGGCTCACTGCGGCGAACATCGGCACCTTCGACAAGCCACAGTGGCGAGTGAGCAAAGCAGACTTGATGGCGTTTTACAACGCCAACCGTAGCAGGTAGAAGTGCGCAGTTGGACGAAGTAGTAACCTGAAGAAACGGGCTTTTGCGGAGAGCTATGTACGGTCATGGCCACACACCTATATTGCAGGCTGGCGTACTACCACGTCGAGTAGATTCTACCTGCAATGAACGAGTTTGGAGGCAAATGGACGGAAGAGAAGATTGAGATTTTTATGAAATACGTGATGGCCTATCTGACCATCATGAAAAGCCAACCATTTCGACTGCTCTACTTTGATGGATTCGCCGGGTCGGGCGTGATTGACCCCAATGAGGAGGCAGATGAATTCGATTTGATTCAGGGTGTGGCAACCCGAATCCTCGATATCGCGACTCCACGGCCTTTCGATATTCATTACTTCGTTGAGAAAAACAGGGACAACGCCGAACGCCTACGGCAACTCATCGACTCTGATTACCCGCGAAAAAGGAGCACCGCTTTTGTGAGTAATTCTGACTGCAATAAAAAGCTAATGGATTTAGCGGATTATATGAGGCGGCCGGAAAACAAGAATATCAGAACGTTAGCTTTTTTAGACCCTTACGGGATGCAGCTAAGTTGGGATTCTTTGCTAAGTTTACGAGAATTGCCGCTTGACGTATGGATACTTGTGCCAACGGGAATAGGCGCAGGCCGCCTGTTACGCAAAGATGCGTTAATCGAACCGTCTTGGATGAAGAAGCTGAAGGAGTTTTTTGGTATGGAAGAAGAAGCCATTATGGACCACTTCTACCAGCGCAAAAAGGTTCCTACCCTATTTGGAGACCTAGAGTCTTTCCAGAAAAAACCTCAACCTTCCGAACAGATTGCTGCTCTTTACTCTCGTCGCATTCGCGAGGAAGGGGTGTTCAAGTTTGTCTCGACTCCTCGGCCGCTTAAGAACTCTATTAATATGACGATGTACCATTTTATCATGTGTACCAATAATGCAAGCGGATTGAATATTGCTAACACTATTAAGTCGTAAACATGGCACAGTCAAGCATAGAGTGGACGGAGATGACTTGGAACCCAACGACGGGTTGCGACAAGTTGTCGGCCGGTTGCAAGTTCTGTTACGCTGAAGTCATGACGCGCCGGTTGCAAGCAATGGGTGTGGATAAGTATGCTGATGGCTTTCGGGTCATTCGCACCCATGAGGCCGAACTCTCGCGACCCTTTACGTGGCACAAGCCTCGCACAGTATTCGTTAATTCGATGAGCGACCTGTTTCATGTGAACGTTCCCCTCGATTTTATCCAGAAGGTGTTTACCACCATGAACCAGTGCCCGCAGCACCAATTTCAAGTCCTTACTAAGCGGGCCGAACTATTGGAGCAGTACTCGGATGTTCTGCAATGGACCCCCAATATTTGGATGGGTGTTTCTGTGGAAGATGTGCGGGTACAGTACCGCATCGACCATCTGCGTCGAAGCGGAGCCCACGTTAAGTTCTTGTCACTTGAGCCGCTATTGGGTCCTTTGCCTGACTTGAATCTGTCAGGGATTGATTGGGTAATCGTTGGTGGAGAGTCAGGGCGCAAGCCTCGCCCAATGGCCGAGGAGTGGGTCGAAGATATTCGTCGGCAGTGCGCTACAGCTGGCGTTGCCTTCTTCTTCAAGCAGTGGGGGGGAACTAATAAGAAGGCGGCGGGCAGTTTGCTTAATGGAAAGCAATACCACGAAATGCCTGTGTTCACATCTTAAGCGCCAAAAATCTTTCTGCGTAAATCGGTGTGTAGTTAATGCACACCATTAGGCTATAACATTGAAATTCTGGCGGTTTCCCTTAGTAGGCAAGCATTGCCAGTTTAAGCACCATTTTTACGCATGAGCTTAACTACTATGCATTTAGCCTTAAAAAAGCTCGTGCTTTTAATTGGCTAAATACATTGGCTCGGTGCCAAAATGCTTGCGTTGGCTAACCACCTTGGTAAATGGCCTTTTTTGGTGCCAAAGAAGCCCTCTCAGCGACTTTCGGCATTTTGGCGACCCCTTGACTCTTTTTTTTGCAAGAATCGTTTGTAGGTCAAATTTTGGCGTATATTTGTGGTGTGCTCTACGTCCTTCCAGGGATGTATGCACACAAAAAGGCCCAGCTAGTTCCAGCTAGCTAGGCCCAAGTGACAAGTACTGTTCAAAACAGAGAGGAGGTGACTATGTAAGTGAACTCAGATACAGCCCCTGAAGGCTACCGTTACATTTTTGTTCGAAGCATTATGAAGAACGGTGTGCGCATCTATCCGAAACGTGCGAAAGCATTCCGGATTCTAGTCCCAGTACTAGTGTAATCTCCGCTTACCGTTAGGTAGACGAAGAAGACTTACTCAGCCTATAAGAACATCTCTTGTCATTTACGAACAGCCAGTGAGCATTGCTTGCCGGCTGTTTTACTATGCAAAAAAGAGCAGATTTCCCTTAAAAGTCAGTGTGTGGGCATCGGCTTGGGTGGTCAGGGCCGGATGCATTTGGCAAAAGTTAACAGTGTGATTATCTGTTTTTTGTCGAATTGTGAGTACAAAAGTAGCAATTATCGTCAGACGACAAAACAACTGTTGCAATAAATTTAAAGCTTTTCGACATATAACATCTAAATGTTTGACAGTCAGTTAGTTTTTTTTATCTAGACTAGACCGTTTGTTACAGAGATGAGTAGACGTTGATTAGGTGCTTGTGATTCGGAGTGCAAAGGTACGCAAAAATGTTTTAACGGATAACACTCCATTCAACGAATGGCTTACTGCCAACATAATGAAACGTGGCTCTTGCCCGAAAGCTTGAAAGGGGGCTAATTACCAACTTTCCTGTCAACAGTTGGTCAATTTCTTTGTGCCTCACTTGGTCTTCTGGAAGTGCTGGATGAGTATCATTTGTTGTCTCACCTTTCTTGAATGCTGCTTCCCATCTCTCCCATATAGCCCAATCCTCCAACGCTAGTTGAAAGGTTGTGGCATCAAGGGGGGTAAGCAAATAGTAGGTGGACCAGTCATCAAGTTCGTTGTCCCACCTAGATTCATAGTAATGGGGATGACCCTCAAAACTAGCTACTCCCCCTCTTGGACCATCGTACCAATCGGTGATTGTATAAACGGTTTCTTCTAGCATAATCTGTAAGCTTGCGCAAGGGATAAGTTCTTTCCAAGACATTCAAGAACGTGACCTGTGTTTCACTTTGACAGCGAAGAAAGGCGAATGCTGCCTGCCAGTTGCGTTACTCATTTCGCTTTGCTCCATATGCGTTACCCACCGGCAGACGGACGCAACCTAGCAGGAAGAAATGGACTGCTCTCTTTTCTTCATTGTTGCCCATGAATACAAATAGTAATTGGCGGTGGTCTAAGTGAGGATGAACACGTATAAGGTTGATGGTAACAACTCAGCATACGTGCGCCAAATGC
>NZ_BAAGZM010000309.1:0-6086 GCF_054778495.1 Hymenobacter agri | reverse complement strand
GCCCGCCGCGTACTCGAAGCCACCCCCGACCTCGCCGCCGAGTTGCCCGACTTCGCCCAGGACTGCGGCGACATCGTGGCCGCTGCCTGCCTGGCACACGACATCGGCAACCCGCCCTTCGGCCACTCTGGCGAAGATGCCATCTCGGCCTACTTCGCCAGCCGCGCCGCTGAGCGGTTCATCACCGGCCTCAGCGCTGCCCAGTAGGCCGATTTGCAGCACTTCGAGGGCAACGCCGCCGGCTTCCGCATCCTCACCCACACCTACCCAGCGCTCAGCAGCGGCTCGGGCGGGCTGGGCCTCACCTACGCCACGCTCGGCGCGTTCACCAAGTACCCGCGCCCCTCTCTCATCCCCGACGCCCGCCGGCAGGGCGGCGCCAGCGAAAAGAAATACGGCCACTTCCAGAGCGAAAACCCGCGCTTCAAGCTCGTGGCCGAAGAACTAGGCCTGCGGGCCAAAGATGCCGAGGCCGGCTTCCACCACCGCCACCCGCTGGCCTTTCTGGTCGAAGCCGCCGACGACATCTGCTACCGCATCATTGATTTCGAAGACGGCCTCAAGCTCGGCCTCATCGACCACGAGCGCGGCCTGCAGCTCATGCGCGACCTGCGCGCCGCCGCCCCCCACGCCCGCCCCAAAAGCAGCGGTGGCCTGCAGTGGCGCGACTGGCAAGAAGAATTAGGCTACCTGCGCGCCACCCTCATTGGCCAGCTTGTCGACGAAACCGCCACCCGCTTCGCCGGGCACGCGCCCGCCATCCTGGCCGGCACCTACGATGCCTCGCTGGTGAAGGAGCTCAGCGGCTACGAGTACCTCGAAGAAATTCAGCGCTTGAGCGTCGATAAGCTCTACCGCTCGCGCCCGGTGCTCGAAATCGAAGCGGCTGGCTTCGAGGTGCTCGGAGGTCTGCTCGACGCCTTCCTATGCGCCATCTTCGACGCAAAAAGCAACCACCGCTCCCGCAAGCTACTCGAGCCATCGGCCCGCAAGCCGGCGCCTCCGCCTACGAGCAAATCCTGCTCCTCACCGATTACGTGGCCGGCATGACCGACCAGCACGCGCTGAGCCTATACAAGACGATTAAAGGGATTGAGCTGCCGAAGGGGTTCTAGAACGTCAACAGCAATAATCAATAACAGAACGGTCATGCTGAGCGCAGTCGAAGCATCTCTACCGCAGCAGTAATCCGCATGACCGTTGTTTATTTTCCTAATCAGGCGAGTCTTCCCTCTTCCTCATGCACCGCCACCAGATTCTCCAGCAGCGCCTCCAGCAGCTTGCGCCCCTTCCACACTGATTTCAGCATGGCGCGAATCTGTTCCGCCGTCTGCACGAACTCCTCCTCCGCAGCCTGCTCGTGGTTTTCGTCAGCCATGAGCTGTTCCACCATCGGCACCGTCATTTCGGGGTGAAACTGCAGGCCAATTACCCCGTCGCCCCACACAAAACCCTGCGTGGCTGTGGCCGCCGACATGCCCACCCGTAGCGCCCCCGGCGGCACCGTAAACGTGTCGAGGTGCCAGTGCAGCACCGCCGCCTTCTCGGGCCACCCGCGCAGCAACGGGTGCTCCAGCGACTTCGCCGAAAACCGCACCGTCCAGAAGCCGATTTCCGGGGCGTGGTTGGGCCGCACTTCGCCGCCCAGCGCCTCGGCCACCAGCTGCGCCCCCAGGCAAATGGCCAGCGTCAGCTTGCCTACCCGCAGCGCTTCACGGATGAAGGTTTTTTCGGCCCGCAGCCACGGTAGCCGGTCCTCGTCGTGCACGCTCATCGCGCCGCCCAAAATCAGCAGCGCGTCAAACTCGCTCAGCGCCGGAAACTGCGGGTCGGGCTCAAATAGCTTCGTAAACGAAAGCGAATGCCCGTGCGCCGCCAGCCAGTCGGCCGCGTGGCCGGGGCCTTCGTGGGGCATGTGTTGGAGGCAGTGAAAGCGCATGGTTTTTACGATAGAGTTGGCAAAATTAGAACGTCATGCTGAGCACAGTCGAAGCATCTCTACCGCGCAACGTAATCATTTACTATTGCAGTAGAGATGCTTCGACAAGCTCAGCATGACGTTCTGGATTATTGAATTACCTGTCAGCTTACTCCCACTCAATCGTCGCCGGCGGCTTGCTCGAAATATCGTATACCACGCGGTTGATGCCGCGCACCTGATTGATAATCTTGTTGCTCACCTCGGCCAGGAAATCGTAGGGCAGGTGCGCCCAGTCGGCGGTCATGCCGTCCACGCTCGTTACGGCGCGCAGGGCCACCACCCGCTCGTAGGTGCGCTCGTCGCCCATCACGCCCACGCTTTGCACGGGCAGCAGCATGGCGCCCGCCTGCCACACGTGCTCGTAGAGGCCGTGTTGCTTGAGCAGGTTGATGAATACGCCGTCGGCGCGCTGCAGCAGGTCCACTTTCTCGGGCGTAATGTCGCCGAGAATACGGATGCCCAGGCCGGGGCCGGGGAACGGGTGGCGGTTGAGAATCTCGCCGGGCAGGCCCAAGGCCGCGCCTACCTCGCGCACCTCATCCTTGAAGAGCATGCGCAGCGGCTCCACAATTTTCAGGTTCATCTTCTCGGGCAGGCCGCCCACGTTGTGGTGGCTCTTGATGGTGACCGACGAGCCGTGCACCGACACCGACTCAATCACGTCGGGGTAAATGGTGCCCTGGGCCAGCCAGCGCGCACCCTGCACCTTCTGCGCCTCGCGGTCGAACACCTCGATAAACGTGCGGCCAATGGCCTTGCGCTTGCCCTCGGGGTCGCTGATGCCGGCCAGCGCAGCGTAGAACTCCGGCGCGGCATTCACGCCGGTTACGTTCAGGCCCAAGCCCTCGTAGGCCTTCAGCACGCTGGCAAATTCATCCTGTCGCAGCAGGCCGTTATCCACGAAGATGCCGTGCAGGCGCGGGCCGATGGCGCGGTGCAGCAGCAGGGCTGCCACGCTGCTGTCCACGCCGCCCGAGAGGCCCAGAATCACCTGGTCGTCGGGGCCGATGGTGGCTTGCAACGCTTCCACGGCCGAGGTCACGAAGTGGTCGGGCGTCCAGCTTTGCGCGCACTGGCAGATGTCGACCACGAAGTTGCGCAGCAGCAGCTTGCCTTCGGTCGAGTGCGTTACTTCGGGGTGAAACTGGATGCCGTAGGTGTCCTGGCCTTCAATTTTAAAGGCAGCCACCGCCACCTCGGGCGTGCTGGCAATGATGTTATAACCGGCCGGCAGGCGCTGAATGGTGTCGCCGTGCGACATCCAGACCTGCGAATCGACGTGCATCTCATCGAGCAGCGGTGAGGCGGCATCGAGCGACGATAGCCGAGCCCGGCCATACTCGCGGATGGTGGCCGGCATGACTTCGCCTCCGCCCTGCTGGGCCAGTAGCTGCGCGCCGTAGCACACGCCCAGCACCGGCACCCGGCCGAGAATATGGCTCAGGTCGGGATTGGGCGAGTTGGCATCGCGCACCGAGCACGGCGAGCCGGAAAGAATAACGCCCCGAATATCGTCGCTGAGAACGAGTTTCGAGGCGTGGGTGTAGGGGTGAATTTCGCAGAACACGTGCAATTCGCGGATGCGCCGGGCTATCAATTGCGTGTACTGCGAGCCGAAATCAAGGATGATAAGTCGTTCCATGCCGCAAAAGTACTCCCGGATAATCACGGATTCGTCGGATTCCGCGCGGATTTATCGGATTTTGTGCACGATTGGCCATACCGCAAAATATTTTTCAGCCCCCGGCCGCACCCGTCATTCCCAATGCAATCAGCCTTTTATCATTCTTCCAGCCCACGTAATCGCACCCGCCGACCACAAAATCCGTGAAATCCGTGCGGAATCCGCCGAATCCGTGCTTACCTTTGCAGCGGCAAGTCAGAACGACCAGCTCCTGCTGAACTCCCCCAGGACCGGAAGGTAGCAAGGGTAGGTGGTTGTAGCGGTGCGATTTTGGCTTGCTTTTTTTTGTCTTTTCGCGTCGGCCCCGATGCTGCTTCAACCCTGCAACTTGGCGGGCCATTGAGTAGCTTTGGGGCCGATTCTTTTTCGTATTAGCTGTTAGCTGGCAGCTGTTAGCCGTTAGCTTTTTCTCGTTGCTCAGCCAAAGAGCTAACAGCTAATAGCCAACAGCTAATAGCTCACCAATGAAATTCTTCCTCGACACCGCCAACCTAGCCGAAATCCGCGAAGCGGTGGAGCTGGGCGTCCTCGATGGCGTAACTACCAACCCCTCGCTCATGGCCAAAGAGGGCATCAAGGGCATTGATGGCGTGATGGCCCACTACCGCCAGATTTGCGAGCTGGTCGACGGCGACGTGTCGGCCGAAGTGATTGCCACCGATTTCGACGGCATGGTGCGCGAGGGCGAGGCCCTGGCCGACCTGCACCCCAACATCGTGGTGAAAGTGCCCATGATTAAGGACGGCGTGAAGGCCATCAAATACTTCGCCGACAAGGGCATCAAAACCAACTGCACCCTGATTTTCACCGCCGGCCAGGCCCTGCTGGCCGCCAAAGCCGGCGCCACCTACGTGTCGCCCTTCGTGGGTCGTTTGGATGATATCGGCGCTGACGGCCTGCAGCTGGTGGAGCAGATTGTGCAGATTTTCAGCAATTACGGCTACCCCACCGAAGTGCTGGCCGCCTCGGTGCGCCACGTGCCGCACCTCATCCAGTGCGCCGAAATCGGCGCCGACGTGGTGACCTGCCCGCTCAGCGTCATCAACGGCCTGCTCAGCCATCCGCTGACCGATAAGGGCCTGGCCACCTTCCTGGCCGACCACAAAAAAGTAAATTCTTAGGGTTGAATGTTGAGGGTTGAATGACTGCCAAGCTCCTCGTTTGACGGACAACTCAACCCTCAGCATTCAACGCTTAAAACTTTCCGCCGTGTACATCATCAAAGTAAAAGGCAAGGCCAAGATTCCGGACTACATCCAGCTGCGGGACGAGGCTTTCGTGCTCATCGCCTACTTCCGGGCCGACCGGCCGCTGAAGGACCTGCACCGCTACGGCCTCGAAGGCAAGGAAGAAGCGCTGGCGGGCGTGATTTCGGGCCTGGAATTTGGCAAATTGCAGCCGCTGAACTTGTAAGCGTATGGTTGAGAATGTGATTGAGCTGCACGATGCCATCATCATGCAGGAGCAGCAGGCGGTGTTGCAGAACGTGACGTTTTCGCTCGAAAAGGGCGAGTTCGCCTACTTGGTCGGCCGCACCGGCTCGGGCAAGTCATCGCTGCTGAAAACGCTGTACGCCGACCTGCCGCTACTCAGCGGCCAGGGCACGGTGGCCGGCTATACGCTGCCAAAGCTGCCGGCCAGCAAGGTGCCGTTTCTGCGCCGCCGGCTGGGCATCGTATTTCAGGATTTCCAACTGCTGGGCGACCGCACGGTGGCCGAAAACCTGATGTTCGTGCTGAACGCCACCGGCTGGAAAGGCAAGTCGCAGAAGCAGCAGCGCATTACCGACGTGCTAGTGCGCGTGGGCCTGAGCGGGGCCGCCAACCGCCTGCCGCACCGCCTCTCGGGTGGCGAGCAGCAGCGCGTGGTCATCGCCCGCGCTATGCTGAACGAGCCCGTGCTGATGCTCGCCGACGAACCCACCGGCAACCTCGACCCCGACGTGTCGGCCAGCATCATGCAGCTGTTTGGCGAGATTAACAACGCCGGCACGGCCATACTGATGGCCACGCACAACTTCCAGCTCATCGAGCAGTACCCCCACCGCGTGCTCACCTGTAAAGACGGCGAACTGCTCGACTCGGCGCGCAGCCCCATGGCGCGCTAATGAAGCCGGAAGCTACCGTTGGCCTGTCGGTACTGATACCGGTGTACCAGCGCGAAGTGAGCGACCTCACGCGGGCCCTGCTCGCGCAGGTCCTGCACTGGCCGGGCCCGGTCGAAATCCTGCTGTTCGACGATGGCTCGACTGAAAACACCCGGCAACGGAACCGCCCCCTGGCCGCGCTGCCCGGCGTGCGCTACCACGAGCTACCGCAGAACATCGGCCGCGCCGCCATTCGCAACCAGCTGGCCACCAGCGCGCAGCACGAGTGGCTGCTGCTGCTCGACAACGACAGCCGCTTGCCCAACGCGCAGTTT
>NZ_BAAGZM010000308.1:0-4912 GCF_054778495.1 Hymenobacter agri | reverse complement strand
GGCCAAACCGGCCGAAGCCGCCGCTGCCCGCACCCTCGCCGGCCGGGCCTACTACGGCCGGACCTACGCCCAGAACCAGCAGATTGGCGTGCCCGGCATGCACGATGCCGGCTACCGCGGCGAAGGCATGCAGATTGCTGTATTCGACGCGGGTTTTCCCGGGGTGAATACCATGGCTGCCCTGCAGCCGCTGTTCCAGGAGCAGCGCTTGGTGAGCACCCGCAATTTTGTGGATGGCGGCACCAGCGTCTATCAGCGCAGCAGCCACGGCACCAACTGTCTGTCGACCATGGCCGCCAATCAGCCCGGCTACTTCGTGGGCACGGCGCCCAAAGCCACCTACCGCCTGTGCATCACCGAAGATGACTATTCGGAACATCCGGTGGAAGAAGCCAACTGGCTGGCCGCCGCTGAATATGCCGACTCCTGCGGCGTAGATGTCATCAGCTCGTCGCTGGGATACACCGATTTCGATGCGCCTTCGCCCGCGTACACCTATGCCGACATGAACGGCCGCACCGCTATCAGCTCTCGGGCGGCTACGGTGGCCGCCCGCGTGGGCATGCTGGTGGTGAGTGCCGCCGGCAACGAGGGCAACCGCGCCTGGCACTACATTTCGGCTCCGGCCGATGCCGATTCCATCCTCACGGTGGGGGCGGTTGACTCGCTGGGCAACCACGCGGCGTTCAGTTCCTACGGCCCCACGGTTGATGGGCGCATCAAGCCCACGCTCTCGGTGATGGGGCAGGCGGCGGCCGTGCTCGACCCCAGCGGAGTAGCCTTCCGCGGAAACGGAACCTCGTTTGCCTGCCCGGTGCTGGCAGGCATGGCCGCCGCTTTCTGGCAAGCCAACCCCACGCTCACGGCCCAGCAGGTGATTGCCGCCCTGCGCAACACCGCCAGCCAGGCCGCCACGCCCGATAATACGTTGGGCTATGGCCTGCCCAATTTTGGCCGGGCCTACAACAGCCTGCATCCCAACAGCCCGCTCGACACGGCATCTGCGCTGGCGGCCGAAAGCCTGGGAGTGTACCCCAACCCGCGCAGCAGCGGTTCGCTGACGCTGGTATTGCCCCCCGCGCTGCGCGGCGTGCCCCTGAGCGTGCGCGTGCTGGATATGCGGGGGGCGGTGGTGGCCCGCCAGCAGCTGCCCGCCAGCCCCGCCGCCGAAACCATATTTAAGCTTGGCGCACTGGCCAAGGGGCAATATCTGTGCGAGGTGGCGGCCGGTGGCGTGCGCCAAGCGGTGCGCTTCCAGCAGCAATAAGCAGGGTATCAGGCCACAAAAAAAGGACGCTGCACGGCGTCCTTTTTTTATGAATTTTTTAGCCCATATCATCTTGTATATGAGGTGAATATTTTGTAATTTTAAAGCATTAATTCACTCATTTTCTTTCCGCAGAATGTTGCAGATGATGACGACCAAGCGCATTGGGCGCCGCCAGTTTCACTTTACCGTGCAGGGCAATAATTTTCATGAAACCGTGGCTGAGTATGAGCGCCTCAGCTTTGCTGATGTGGCCGCCTGTGGCATTTGTGGCTCCGATAACCTGGACCTGACCAGCCGGGTGGCCCAGGGCAAATTCAAATACACGTCGGTGCGCTGCCTCGACTGCCGGGCCGACGTGACCTTCGGCAAGCGGGAGGACGACGACCAGACCGTGTTCCTGCGCAAGAAAACCGGCGGCCTGCCCGGCGAGCTCGACTGGCGCCCGTTTGAGAAAGCCGACAAATAATCTTTTGGCCGGCTCGCCGGTTATGTGGCTGCCGAACGGCACTCTGGCAACGGGGTGCCGTTCTTTGCATCGGCCCGGGGGCATCCGCTGGCCGGTCTTCCTTCATTCTTACTTCTCCCGACAACTGTGTTTACCGGAATTATTGAAGCCCTAGGCACCGTGGTGGCTGTGGCCGACCAAGGCAGCAACCGCCACTTCACCATTAAGTCGCCGTTTGCGGCTGAGCTGAAAATTGACCAGAGCGTGGCCCACGATGGCGTGTGTCTGACCGTGGTGGCCGTGGATGCGGCCGCCGGTACGCACGTCGTCACCGCCATCGACGAAACCCTGCGGGTGACCAACCTGGGCCAGTGGCAGCCCGGTCGCCTGCTGAACCTGGAGCGTTGCCTGGCGGCCACCGGGCGCTTCGACGGGCACATCGTGCAGGGCCACGTTGATGCCACTGCCGTGTGCGAAAGTGTGCAGGACCAGAACGGCTCGTGGCTGTTTCGCTTCCAGCACGCGCCCGCCCCGGGCAACCTCACGGTCGAAAAAGGCTCGATTTGCGTGAACGGCACGAGCCTGACCTGTTTTGCAAGCACCGACGACGGCTTTACAGTGGCCATTATTCCGTACACCTACGAACACACCAGCTTTCAGCAGCTGCAAGCCGGCGAGACGGTGAACCTGGAATTTGACATTGTGGGTAAATACGTGGCCAAGCTACTGGGCCAGCGCGCTCAGAAATAAGGCCCCTCCGGCAACCGCAGGCCCACTGAGCAGGCCGCCCATCTGCATACTGAAAAAGCCCCGCCGCTATTGCTGGTGGGGCTTTTTTTTGTGAGCTACTCAGCTGCGGGGTCAGTTACATCGGGCTGGTTCGCTGACAGGAAGAAATGCTTTGCCTGTTGCAGGGCCGCGGCATCGGCCTGAATATCGTTGGGCCGCGAGCCCGTGCCAAATAGCAAGCCGCCCCATTGCATGTGCAGGTACTGCGCCGTGCGCTGCAGGGCGTCTTCAAGCGGCTGGGCTTCGGACCGATTTCCGCTGCTAACAGTAATGGCCCACAGGGTTTTGCCCCGCATGCGCGCCTGAAAGTCAACTTCGGGAGTGCGTAGCCAGGCACTCCAGTGGTCGAGATAGAGTTTCGCTGCTGCGGGCAGGCTGTACCAGTAGAGGGGCGCTACCAGAACCAGGCCTCGAGGGTGGCTTCGAGCAGTACCTGGGCATTGCCGGTGGGCGGCTGATAGGTGCCGCTGTGCCGCCGGTCAAAAAAGCTTGGTAGCGGATAGTCGAGCAGGTGCAGCCAGCGCTGCGCAGTGCCGGGGGGCAACGGATGAGCAGCGCAATACGCCAGCTGCTCGGTGTTGCCCAGCCGGCGGGTGCTGGACAGCAGGAAGAGAAAGCGGCGGTCGGCGAGGTTCATGCGAAAAAACTAGGGCTGGGTGGCCCACCACCGCGGCGTCAGCCGCCGATAGGTAAGCTCGGCCAGCCAGCCCATGAGGGCACCCACAACGGCCCCGCCCAGGACATCGGTGGGGTAGTGGGCGGCAAGATAAACACGGCTGTACGACAGCAGCAGGCACCAGGCAAAAGCGCCGATTTTGAGCGCCCGGAAGCGGCCGGCCGGCAGCACGAGCGCCAGGAAGACGGCCAGCGCCATCGAATTGGCGGCGTGCGACGACAGGAAGCCGAACATGCCGCCGCAGCCATCGGGCAGGCGCAGCAGGTGGTCGAGCGAGGCGTCGTGGCAGGGGCGGGGGCGCCCGAAGAAGGGCTTGAACAGGCGGCTGGTGATGCTATCGGCCAGCCCGACAGCGGCCACTACCAGCGGCAGCAGCAGCCAGGCCCGTTGCCGGAAATGGTATATCAGCCAGGCAATGAGCACGGCGTAGACCGGAAACCACACGTTGCGGTTCGATGCAAACACCATGACGGCATCCAGCAACGAGCTGTGGGCGTGGTTGATGGCCAGCAGCAGCCAGCGGTCGAGCGCTAAAATTTCCTTAAGCATCGGCCAGCCAGTCAACACCTTTGCGGAGCCAGCCCAACGTATTCGCTTCGGGCGAGCCGGGGGCGGGCAGGGCGGGGTTGTAGGCCCAGCCGGTGCGCGGGGGCAGGCTCATGAGGATGGACTCGGTGCGGCCGCCGGTTTCGAGGCCAAAGCGCGTGCCGCGGTCGAAGGCCAGGTTGAACTCGGCGTAGCGGGCACGGCGCAGACTCTGCCAGGCTTCCTCGGCCGGGCCGAAGGGCAGGGCATAGTTGGCCGTCATCAGGCCGGTGTAGAAGGGGCCAAACAGCTCGGCCACGTCGCGCATGAAGGCGAACAGCTCCTCGGCGGTACCGTCTTTTCCAACGGTCAGTCTGTCGTAGAAGATACCGCCCACCCCGCGCGTTTCCTGGCGGTGCGGCAGGTAGAAATAGTCGTCGGCCCAGCGGGTGAACTTGGGGTAGTACGCCGGATTGTGCTTGTCGCACACCGCCTTAAGCTGCGCGTGGAAGGCGCGGGCCTGGGCTTCATCCACGTAAATCGGGGTCAGGTCGATGCCGCCGCCAAACCAGGCTTCGCCGTTGCCGGCCTCGAAGTAGCGCACGTTCATGTGAATGATGGGCACGCGCGGGCTGCGCGGGTGCAGCACCACGCTCACGCCAGTAGCGTAAAAATGCGGGTCGGGCATGTGCAGCTGCCGGGCCGCGGCCTCGCTCATGGTGCCCCACACGGCCGAAAAGCCCACGCCGCCTTTTTCCAGAATACGGCCGTTTTCCAGCACTTTGGAACGGCCGCCGCCGCCGCCCTCGCGCTGCCAGGCATCGGTGAGGAAGTGCGCCGGGCCGGCGTCGGCCGTTTCGAGCTGTTGGCACAAACGAAGCTGAAAATCAGCCAGCCAGGCTTCAATTTCGGGGCGGATAGTGGGCGAGGAGGTTGGAGTCACGAAGGGCAGGGCGCCGGCGGGCACCGCGGAAAAGTAGTCGGGCAACAAGTAATTCGGCCGTGGCCGGCCGGCACATGCAGCGCCGGCAAAGCAGCCGCGAAGGCCGCCCCAAAGATACGGGGGCGGGCCGGGGTGTACTTTTGTCGTCTCAACCGTCCCGCCCCGATGACTGAATTCGCAGCTTCCGCAACATCCGCAACTGTTTCCGAACCGGCCGATGCCTCGGCTACCCGCGTGGCTTCGGCCGCGGCCGCCGCGGCGGCG
>NZ_BAAGZM010000307.1:0-4918 GCF_054778495.1 Hymenobacter agri | reverse complement strand
GCCCCGCTGCCGCTGGCCGCGGCACTGGCCCACCCGCTGGTGCTGCGCGAGCGCGGCTCGGGAACCCTCGAAATTCTGGAATTTGCCCTGCGTGCCCAGCAAATCAAGCTCAACACCCTGTCAGTGGCCATTTACCTTGACAATACCGAGGCCATCAAGCGCTATCTCGCCGCTGCGCCCACGGCGCTGGGCTTCGTATCGCGCCGGGCCCTCGACCACGAGCTGGCAGCCGGACTACTCGAAATCGTGCCTATTCAGGAGCTGCGCCTGGCCCGGCAGTTCGAAGCGGTATCGGTGCAGGGCCAGCCGCTGGCCCGGGCGGCCCAGCGGTTTCTAAACTTCGCACAGAACCAGCTAAAGGCCGCAAAATAGCGCACGGCGATGCCAAGCAACCATGTGGTAGCGGCCGCTGGTATCCCGGCAGCAGCGGCTTTCACAGCGTTTGTAGCCGGCGGCGCTGCACTAGACCTTACGGATAACTCAGCAAGAGCATAATGCTCCGACTACACCCAGTACGAGATGCTGCCTCCAGCCAAGGGATTATTAACTAGATTGTTGTTTGTATTGGAATAACTATGGGTTATGAAGCATAATAATTACAGATAATCCATGTAATAGGGAGTGCCGTAAATTTGCTTCAGAAACAAATGCTCCTGTCCATGGCACTTCCCACCCAATCGGCCACATCCCAAGCCCCCGATTCGGCGCTCGCTCCGCCGCTCGGGACGGACGCTCCTGAAGCTACCGAAACCACTGGCTTTTTCCGGCACCTGCACACGCCTCGTGTATTGTTCGGACAAGATTTTACCTTGAAGCAGGTAGTGTTCGGGCTATTTTTTATTTTTTGCCTCACGCCCTGGGCCTCCCCGCCCGTAGCCCTGGCACTGGGCCTGTTGCTGGCTCAAACCATCGGCAACCCTTTCGTCGCCCAGACCAAAAAGGCCACGGCCAAGCTGCTGCAGTTTTCGGTTATCGGGCTGGGCTTCGGCATGAACGCCCACGCGGCGGTGCAGGCCGGTAAGCAGGGCATCATTTTCACGTTGGTGTCCATTTTTGGCACGCTGCTGCTGGGTTTGGTGGTGGGCCGGTGGCTGGGGCTGGGCCGGCACGTAGTACACCTGATTTCGTGCGGCACCGCTATTTGTGGGGGCTCGGCTATTGCGGCCATTGGGCCGGTACTGCGGGCCAAGGATGAGGAGATGTCGGTGGCCCTGGGCACGGTATTCGTGCTCAACGCGCTAGCCCTATTTGCCTTCCCGCCCATTGGCCACGCACTGGCCATGACGCAGAACCAGTTTGGCCTTTGGTGCGCCATTGCTATCCACGACACTAGCTCGGTGGTAGGCGCGGCGGCGGCCTATGGCAACCAAGCCCTGGAAGTGGCCACCACCGTAAAGCTGGCCCGCGCCCTCTGGATTATTCCCGTAGCCATCGGCACGGCCGCGCTGTTCCGGCAGAAGGGGGTAAAAATCACCGTTCCCTACTTCATTTTTGGTTTTGTTGCAGCCATGTTGGTCAACACCTTCGTGCCCGCCGCCGAGCCGCTAGGCCCGGTCATGGTGAATCTGGCCAAAATCGGTCTCACGGTCACCCTGTTTTTTATTGGCGCGGGCCTTTCAGCCAAAGTCGTGCGCTCGGTGGGTGTGCGGCCCTATGTGCTGGGCGTGGTGCTGTGGGTGGTGGTGGCGGTGGGCTCGCTCTACGTGATTCTGCACACTGTGTAGTGCTGGGCGCTGCGCCTGGCAGCAGCTTTCAAAGACGGCTTAGCGCTACAAAGCATAGCCGCTACGCTGCCTGGGCCTGCAGCAGGTGGCACTCTTTGTACTTGCGCCCGCTGCCGCAGGGGCAGGGCGAGTTGCGGCCAAACTTGCGACGGCTACGCAGGGTTTTCAGCCACTGGCGCGGGTCGGTGGCCAGGTTCAGGAAACGCTTTTTGGGGTTCTGGTGGAAGGCTTGGGTGAGCAGGTCGTAGAGCTCGGGGTGGTGCTCCTGCAGCTTCTCGGGCTTCTCGAAAAAGTATTCCGTGACGACGGCGAAAAACTCGGCCTCGTTGGTGGCGGCGTAAGGATTAATTTCGGACTTGCCCTCGCGAATGGCTGCAATTTCGCGGTGCATCAGGTCGGTCCAGGGTTGGAGCAGGGCGGGCGGCATCGCTGCTTTGGGCAGGCCGTCAATCACGCCGTCGGCCTCATCGAGCAGGTGCGCAAACTCATGAATGCCCACGTTCTGCCGGTCGGTGGCATCCTGAAAGCCCTGTTCCAGCGAGGCCTTCGAGAGGCGCATGTAGTGCTGGTTCTGAAAGCCCTGCACCGAGCCCAGCAGCGTGCCCTGCAGCGGCTTGACTTCCTGGTCGGGGGCGTCGGGCAGCGTCCAGGCATCGGGCACGATGAGCACCTCGCCCAAGTGGGCGTACTGCCAGTTGGGGAATCCCCAGGTCGGAATCAGAGCCGAGGCGGCTACCAGCAGGCGGGTAGTGTCGTCGACCTCGGTTTGCACGCCGGTAATGTGAGTGCGGGCCAGAAACACCTGCGTCTGCTGCTCAAAGCGGACTTTTTCCACATCGGTCAGAGCCAGGTAGAAGGCCACGCGTTCGGCCAGAATGGTACGCCACTCGGGCGGAAACGGCTGGGCCAGAGCCGCCCGGGTGCGGCGCGAGTCGGCCGTGGCGTACTGGTAAAAAGCGTACAAAACGGCCGCCAATACAGCCAGGGACAATAAGTAGGGCATGGCCCGGTAGTACGGGCCGGGGCGGGCGGGGTTGGGCGCGTTAGCGCACCGGTACGTCCGGGTTGCGGCCCAGGCGGTAGGCGAGGCTGGCGCGAGCTACGAAGTTGGTTCCTACAAAACGGTCATAGAGACCTGAAGGCTCGCGGTTAGTGTATAGCTGGGCATCGAGGCCCAGGGTATAGCGTTGGGCCCGCCAGCCCAGGCCCAAACTGGGCAATAGCGTGGGCATACCGAACCCTAACTGACTGGATGCGGGCGGGATAACCGAAGTGCCGGAAGTCGCGGTGATGGTAGGCCGTACCGTTTGATTTAGTTCGTACGCCAGACTTAGCAGCCACTGCTGGTCGTGCGGCAGCGGAAATAAAAACCGCATTCCTAACCTAGCCGACACCAGCCAGGCCCGGTAGTTGACCACCGATGATTCGATTATTGGCCCGCTTTGGAAATATTCCCACGCCTGATTGCTGAACTGGCTTACACTTAGCTCGCCGTACAGGGCTTTGTTGCGGCCCGGCTGCAATACATCAGTATACAGCCCAACAAACGGGCGCGGGCGGCAGTCGGTACAGGGCAAGGTTTCGGGCAACTCTGCGGTGCCATTGCGAAATGAGTTGTAGCGCAGCCCCGTCACAACGCCGCCTTGCAGCGCTAGGTGGCGGCGAGGTTTGGTTTGCGCTAGCCAACTGCGGTACGGGGCGGCGGGGGCGCATCCCGTGTTGTAGGCCTGCACTACTGCCGCTATGCCTTGCACGGTAAAGGCCGCCTTCGTCACAGCGCTCCGCGCCGTGGGGCAGTCGCCAAAATATATTTCCAACTGCCCCCGGTAGTTGTTCGCATCGGCTACCTCGGTGCGGCCGGCCGCGGTAGTGCGCAGGTACTTGCGTTCGCTCAGTTCGAGGTAGGGCTGGCCCGCACGGCGGATGAAATAATGCGTAATGCCTTCGCGAGCAGTTAGCAGCAGGTTGGCAGGCCCTTCGAGCAACACCTCGGCCAGTAGCGAGTCGGTGTGCATATCGACAAAATTGCTGTGCGGCAGCCGGTCGAGCCTGGTCTCCGCCGCGTGGTTCACGGGCAGCGCCTCGTAGCGAAAATACCGGCCGTTGGTGAAGCTGACCGCTCGCAGCTGCCGGGGCTGAAACAACTGGCTGGGGCTGGTAGGAGCAGGCCGAAACCGGATGTATTCCGGCGCTTCTACCCAAAAGCCGTTTTCAATTTCGCCCCGCAGCGTGTCGCCGTTGGCGCGCACCAGCAGGCCGGGCTCATACGCCTGGGCATGGGTGAGAACAGCCGCCAGCAGCGCGGGCAGCGTCAGGAGTAGCCGTAACTTCATGGGAAAGTAGAAAGGAGTTCGCCACTAAAGTAACGGCAAATGCGCCGCCAGCTTCTCGCGCAGCAGGGCAATCAGGCGCTCATCGCCGAACGGGTATTTATCCGGAATACGCAGCGTGACTACCGTTTTGCCGCGCAGCTCGTCGGCGAATTTCTCGCGCAGGCGGTCGGCGTGGCGGCGCTCCATCACGAAGATGGTTTCGGCCCAGCCCAGGTGGCCGGCATTCACGCGCATGCGGGCCCCCGGCTCGGTGCCGGCCGAGCGGGCCTCGTAGTGCAGGTGCTCGTCGAACAGCCGCTCGGCCGTGAGGCTGCGCCACTTGTTCTGGGAGCAGATGAAAAGGAGGCGCATGGTGGGGCGCATTGGGTTTTCGTCTGTCATCCTGAGCGCGGCGACGGACCTTACGACGCTGGAACGAATTATTCTGGCGTGGTAAGGTCCGTCGCTGCGCTCAGGATAATAGACAGCTTTATTTACCGAATCAGGGCCACTTTCACCTTCTTACCCTTCACCTTGGCGCCCTGCATGCGGGCCAGTACCTCTTCGGCTTGGGCCTCGGGCACGGCCACGAAGCTGTGGTGGTCGAATACCTCGATGCGGCCCACGGCTTCGCGCTCCAGCCCACCTACGCTCACGAAGGCGCCGGCTAGGTCGCCGCGGCTGATTTTCTCGCTCTTGCCAGCCGATACGTGCAGCGTGACGGTACTCGGGCGCGGTGCTTTGGGCAGGGCATTGGGCAGGGCGGCGGGGCGCAGGCCCTTCCACACCACCGATTTGGCGGCGGGCCAGTTCTTGATTTTCTCCTGCTCGTGGGGCGTGACGAGCAGGTGGGCGGTGCCGGTAGCCCCGGCGCGGGCCGTG
>NZ_BAAGZM010000306.1:0-4941 GCF_054778495.1 Hymenobacter agri | reverse complement strand
GTCGGTGTAGCGCACGAGGCCGGGCGTCTGGTCGGGGCCGGTGGTGCGATGCTCGGCAGCCAGCCGGCCCACCAGGGCACGGAATTCGGGATAGGTGTAGGCCGGGGTGGGCACCGGGGCGGCGCCCGCAACAAGTTCGGACATGGCGGAGTAGAATTAGGGAATGCGGTGCGGGCCGGAAAACGAGCCTGCCGCCTCACAACCGCTTCGGGCGGTACGGGTTGCGCGGCGCCGGGTTATTTCTTTACCTTGCATCACTGCTTATGTATCACACCTTCTTCGCTCTTTCATGCTCATGAAATCCTTTCTCCGCCCCGTTGCCGTTGCCTGTGTGCTGGCGGCTTCTCTTAGCGCCTGCAGCTCCGGTACCAAAGAGGGCGACACCAACGTGGAGCGCGGCTACACCAAAAAAGGCATGGCTGCCGGCCAGGACGGCGTAGCCGGCGGCGACTCGGCCACGGCTGGCCTCGCCCGCGACACCGCTCGCCCCGTCACCGGCAAAGACCTCTACAAAGCCGCCGGCGACGCCAAAGACCGCAACCACGACGGCTTGGCCGACTAATATTCGGCATCAGCTTATCGACCCGCAAGAAAGCCCGACTGTGTAGTCGGGCTTTTTTATGTTCAATGTCCCGGCTACGCTAGCGCAAAGGCACTGCGGAGGAGATTCAAAAGTCTGATTAATTGTGTGTATTAAGGGTGCGTTGCATGGCTTTAATTTCTGAAAATCAGTCATAATCGCTGATTTGTTTTGATGGGTGAAGTATATTGGGTGGACGGTTTAAAAATCCGGTCAACCTGATTATTGGTTTGCAACTGTACCCCCGCAGCAGCGCATCTTTGACAAAAAGAACCCAGCCATGAAACAAGCATTACTACCCCTTTTCTGCGCGTTGGTGCTTGGGCATGGCGCATCCTTCGCTCAAACGGCCCCGCCCATGCTGGGCACGCCGCCCGCAGTTCCGGCTGCCCCGCCCGCGGCCGACCCATTCCAGCTCGGGCGCACTTACCGGGTCGAAACGGTGCAGGGCTCCGTTTTTAGCGGTGTGCTGGTGAGCATGAGTTTGACGGCGCTCGAATTTGATTCCAAGGAGCTGGGTCACCTCAAGCTGGAGCGCGGCCAGATTCGGCGGGCCGACCTGCAGGACGCCCCGCCCGTAGCGCCAGCCCCGGCCGCCACCGCGGCAGTTGCCTCCGCGCCGGCTGTTGCTACGCCCACCCGGCCCACAACGGGTAAATCCGGCTACTACGACATTGGCAACGGCAACCGCCTGTTTTTTGCGCCCACGGCCCGCAATCTGCGTGAGGGCGAAGCCGTGCTGCAGGACGTGGACGTGTTTCTGGCCGGCATCAACTACGGCGTTACCGACCACCTCTCGATGGGCGGCTACATCTCCCTTTTTCCCGGGGCCGAGCTCAGCAACCAATTTCTGGCGCTCACGCCCAAGCTGAGCTACCCCATCAGCGAGAAGCTTTACGCAGGTGCAGGCCTGCTGTACGTGCGCATTCCCACCTTCGACAGCCACGGCAGCGGCTATGGGGCCGGCATCGGCTACGGCGCGCTCACCTACGGCAGCGCCGACAACAACTTCACCGTGGGACTGGGCTACGGGTTTGTAGAAGGTAAAATCGGGTCGACGCCCATGCTGCAGATTGGGGGCCAGACACGGGTGTCGCGCCTGATTTCGCTGGTGAGTGAAAACTACGTTGTGGCCGACCACGCCGCCGGCATGGCTGGCCTCTACGGTATCAAGTTCAACTGGCGGCGCACCAGCTTGGGCCTGGGCGCGCTCTACCTATACGAGTTCGAACACGAAGAAACCCAGTACAACAGCTACTACACGCCCGGCGGCCAGTACGTGCAAACCATGCAAACCGTGAACACCGGCGGCCGCGGCTATTCAACCAACGTGTTGCCGGTGTATGTCGACTTTTCGTTTCGCTTCGGGAAGGGGGCCGTGCGGTAGGCCCAGGTGGGAGCCGAGCGGCCCCTTTTGCCGCCCGGCCGGCCCCGGGCCGGAAGCCGGGGCCAGGCGTATATTGCCCGGATGAAACACATTCTACCGATTGCGGGCTGGCTGTGGATGAGCTTGCTGCTGACGCGCCCGGCGCTGGCGCAGGCTCCCGACACGCTGCCCGGCCATGCCCATTTTTCGCGCCTGATAGCGGCCTCAATGTGCACGCGCATTCAGGAAGAGGCGCGCAAGCAGGATTTCAACAAGCTTTCGGCGAAGCAGGCCGACGAGCTGTTCATGCGCCTGACCATGACGAGCATGAGTGAGCACGCCGGCGAGTTTGCCTCTATGCTGAGCGCGGGCCAGGCCCGGGGCCTGAGCAATACGAAGATGGGCCGCAACGTGGGCGAAACCGCGGTGCAGCTGCTAAGCAAGGATTGCCCGGTTTCGATGGCCCTGATTTTGCGCACCTCCTCGGCGCAGAAAGGTCTGGGCTCCGCAGGCATGGAAAGCATGAACAACATTGCCGATGAAGAAAAGGCCGTGCTGCAGCCTATTGCCGACAGCGTGTGCACGCAGCTGGCCGCCGCCGACGCCCGGCAGCCGCTGAAGGCCATGACTCCGGCCCGCCGCAGCGAAACCATGACCCGCATCATGCAGACGGAAATCATCAGGAGCCTGCCGACGCTGATGACCGTGTACTCGACGGAGCAGATGAACAACAAGGACAGCATGCGGGCATTCGGCATCAAGCTAGCCAGCCTGATGATGACCAAGTGCCCTACCTACCTCATCTTGCTGGGCGAAGACGCCAAGCGCAAGCGCTGACGCCTGCGCCGGCCCGGGGGCTAGGCGGCCGACTTTTCCTCCTTCACGGCCAGCTGCCCGCAGGCGGCGTCGATGTCCTTGCCGCGCGAGCGACGGATGTTGGTTTGCACGCCGCGGTCGGCCAGGAACTTGTGGAAGGCCGTGATTTTGTCGGCCTCGGCGTTCTGGTAAGCGGCGTTCTCGATGGGGTTGTATTCGATGAGGTTCACCTTGCAGGGCAGCCACTTGGCAATTTTGAGCAGCTCGGCGGCGTCCTCCAGCTCGTCGTTGAAGTTCTCGAACACGATGTATTCGTAGGTGACTTTGCGGCCGGTTTTCTGGTGGTAGTACTGCAGGGCTTCCTTCAGCGCGGCCAGGGAGTTGGCCTCGTTGATGGGCATGATTTCGTTGCGCTTGGCATCGGTGGGGGCGTGCAGCGAGAGGGCCAGGTTGGCCTTCACGTCGTCGTCGGCCAGCTTTTTAATCATCTTGGCGATGCCGGCCGTGCTGATGGTGATGCGGCGCGGGGCCATGTTCAGGCCGTCGGGCGCGGTGATGCGGCGCACGCTTTCCACCACGTTGGCGTAGTTAAGCAGGGGCTCGCCCATGCCCATGTACACGATGTTGGTGAGCGGCGTGCCGTACTGGGCCTCGCACTGCTCCCGAATGCGCACCACCTGGTCGTAAATCTCAGCCGCGTCGAGGTTGCGCTTGCGGTCCATGTAGCCGGTGGCGCAAAACTTACACGTGAGCGAGCAGCCCACCTGGCTGCTGATGCAGGCCGTCATGCGCGTGTCGTGCGGAATGAGCACGCCTTCCACCACGTTGCCATCGTAGAGCTTGAACGCCGACTTGATGGTGCCGTCGTTCGAGAGCTGCTTGTTCTGCACCGTTACGCCGTTGATGACGAAGTGCTTATCGAGCAGCTCGCGGGTGGCCACCGAGATGTTGTTCATCTCCTCAAACGTGGCGGCGGTGTTTTTCCAAAGCCACTCCTGCACCTGCTTGGCGCGGAAGGGCTTCTCGCCGTGCTCCACCATAAAGGCCTTGAGCTCGTCGGGCGAGGTTTTGCGGATATCACGCTTTTTAATAACGGGGGCGAGGGGCAGTTCGAGCAGCATAGTGCAAAGATACAAGCCAACAGGCCGTTGGGTTCCCAGGAATCGGCGAACGGGCCGGGAACCCGCCAGAACCTCAGGACTTAATGGGCAGCGGCGGGCCCAGCAGCTGCATGCCGTGGTCGCGCGACATCTTTTCGCGCTCGGCCTGGGTGCGCGGCGCTTTGCTGGCCGAGAGGGCCCGGAAGAAGTCCTCCATCTGGCCGGCGGGCTGCAGGAAATACACCAGCTTACCGGTATCGGTGAGCTGCGTCCAGGTATGGGGCACCTGGCGGGGCAGGAAAATGGTGTCGCCGGCCTTGAGCTGACGCTGCTCGTCGCCCACCACAAACAGGTATTCGCCGCTCACCACGTAAAAGACCTCATCCTGCGCCACGTGCAGGTGCAGCGAGGGGCCGCCCTTGGCCACGCCGGTGTACTCGAACACGGCCAGCGCCCCGCCAGTATCCTTGCCCGAAATCTTGATGTCGTTGGGGTTGGGCCCCACGAAGGTTTTCTCCTGGAAGCGGCCCTCGCCCGCATTCACCACGAAGCTGCCGGTAGCGGCCGGCGCGGTGGCATCGGCCGCAGGCGGCAGGGTGGGGCAGGGGAGGCCGGAGGCGGCGAAAGCGGCTGCAGGCGCGGCCAGCAGCGAGGTGGCCAGAAAGTATCGGCGTTGCATAACCAAGGGTTTTGAGGTTGGGAATGCACAAAGATTCCGCCCCGCCGGCCTCGGCTATTGGTAAAAAATGGACGTTTTTAACGGGCCCGGGTTCAGGCCTCCACCAACCCAAAAGCCCGCTCGGGCGCCCGGTTATCCTGCTCGAAAAAAGCGCTGGGACTGCTGCCCGTGAAGGCGCGGTAGTCTTTGGCGAGGTGTTGGTGGTCGTAGTAGCCGCAGGCCAGGGCAATGCTAAGCCAGTCGAGCCCCGGCTGGCTGTTCTTGAGCCGGAAGGCTCGGTCGAAGCGCACAATGCGGGCGTAGAGCGCGGGCCTCACGCCCAGGCGCTGGACAAACTGCCGGTCAAGCTGCCGCGGGCTCAGGCAGGCGTGGCGGGCCAGCGCGTCGAGGGTGGTGTGGG
>NZ_BAAGZM010000305.1:0-4967 GCF_054778495.1 Hymenobacter agri | reverse complement strand
GAGTACGCGCAGTTCTCGGCCGCCAGCCAGCGGGCGTTTTGGGAGGAAACTTTCACCATCACGCCCGCGGCCGACCGCATGGGCTACCGCCTGCACGGCCCGCCACTGGCGCGGCTTACGGAAATTGAGCTGCTGTCGAGCGCCGTCACGTTCGGCACGGTGCAGGTGCCGGCCGATGGGCAGCCCATCGTGCTGGGGGCCGACCTCCAGACCACCGGTGGCTACCCGCGGCTGGCGCTGGTTATTTTCGTCGATTGGCCGGTACTGGCGCAGGCCGCGCCAGGGCAGACGCTGCGGTTTCAGGAGGTATCGGTGCGGGAGGCGCAGGCGCTGTACGCGGCGCGGGAGGAGGCGGTGGCGGGGCTGGCGCGGGGGATGGCGCTGCGGTATTTGGCAAATGATGGAACGTCATGCTGAGCGCAGTCGAAGCATCTCTACTGCGCCAGTAAATCAATTACTATTGCGGTAGAGATGCTTCGACTGCGCGGACGCCAGATGAGCATGACGTTCTTTTTTCACAACTCTTCCTGCACATGCCCCCCACCGTTGACCTGAACTGCGACATGGGCGAAAGCTTCGGCGCCTGGACGCTCGGCCACGACGCCGCGCTCATGCCATTCATCACCTCGGCCAACGTAGCCTGCGGCTTCCACGCCGGCGACCCGGCCGTGATGCGCGCCACCGTACGCGCTGCTCAGGCGTACGGCGTAGCCCTCGGTGCGCACCCGGGGCTGCCCGATTTGGTCGGTTTTGGCCGGCGCAACATGGATATTTCACCCGCGGAAGCGTTTGACATGACGGTGTACCAGCTGGGCGCGTTGCAGGCAATTGCTACGGCCGAAGGCGGCCGGCTGCACCACCTCAAGCCCCACGGCGCGCTCTACAACATGGCCGCCACCAACGCCGCGCTGGCCGAGGCCCTGGCCGAAGCCGTGTACAAGGTGCAGCCCGAACTAGTGCTCTACGGCCTGGCCGGCTCCGAGCTCACCAAAGCGGGCGAGAAGCTGGGCCTGCGCACGGCCCACGAAGTTTTCGCCGACCGTACCTACCAAGCCAACGGCACCCTCACCCCGCGCCGCCAGCCCGACGCCCTCATTACCAACGCCGACGTGGCCATTGCCCAGGTGCTGCGCATGGTGCAAAGCGGCGTGGTGCGCACCCAGCAGGGCACCGAAGTAGCCATTCGGGCCGATACCGTGTGTTTGCACGGCGACGGTGCCCACGCCCTGGAATTTGCTCAGCGGCTGCATAAGGAGCTGCGCGCGGCCGGCGTGCGCCTGCAAGCCGGCTATTCAACCGACGCCCGATGAGGCCATTACCCAACACGCGCTGGTGGGGCGGGGCTACGCTGGGCGCGGCGTTTCTGATGGCCAATTCGTCCATCGGGCCGGGCTTTTTGACGCAAACCACCGTCTTCACTCAGCAGCTGCTCACCAGCTTCGGGTTCGTCATTCTGGTGTCGGTGCTGCTCGATGTGGGCGCGCAGCTCAACACCTGGCGCATTCTTACCGTGAGCGAGCTGCGGGCGCAGGACCTGGCCAACCGGCTGCTGCCGGGGTTGGGTTACGCGCTGGCCGGTATGGTTATTCTGGGCGGTTTCGCGTTCAACATCGGCAACATTGCCGGCTGCGGGCTGGGGCTGAACGTGCTCACTGGCCTCTCGTTCGAGCAGGGCGCGGCCATCAGCTGCGGGGTGGCGCTGCTGCTGTTCTGGGTGCAGGAAATCGGGCGCATGCTCGACGGGTTCACCAAAATTCTGGGCACCGTGAAGATTCTGCTCACGCTGGGCATTGCCTTCAGCGCACATCCTCCCCTGCTACAGGCGCTGCACCACACGTTGCTGCCGGCTAAAATCAGCGCGGCGGCCATTGTGACGATTGTGGGCGGCACGGTAGGCGGCTACATCACGTTTTCGGGTGCGCACCGGCTGCTCGATGCGGGCATCAAAGGCGTGGGCAGCCAGGCCGAGGTGACGCGCAGCGCCGTGAGCGGCATCGTTATTTCCACCATCATGCGCTTCGTGCTGTTTCTGGCCGTGGTGGGCGTGCTCAGCCAGGGTGCGGTGCTGCCGGCCGACAACCCGGCGGCGGGCGTGTTTCGGGCGGCGGCGGGCGAGTGGGGCTTCCGGGTATTCGGGGTGATTTTGTGGAGCGCGGCCATCTCGTCGGTGGTGGGCGCGGCTTACACGTCGGTGTCTTTTTTTAAGACTTTCCACCCCATTTTCGGGCGCTATGAGCGAGCCTGCATTTCCGTGTTCATCGTGCTTTCCACGCTGGTGTTCGTGCTGGTGGGCAAGCCCACGCAGCTGCTGGTGTTTGCCGGGGCCATCAATGGACTGATTCTGCCGCTGGCGCTGGGCATTGTACTGGTGGCCGCGGCTACGCCCCGCCTCATGCGCGGCTACCGCCACCCGCACTGGATGCTGGCCGCCGGCTGGGTAGTAGTAGCCGTGATGGGCGCGCTGGCCGTGCCCGTGCTGGTGGAGCTGGCGCGGTGAGCAATGAGAAATGAGCAAAAGGAACGTCATGCTGAGCGCAGTCGAAGCATCTTTACCGCGCAACCAAATCCATTTAATCGCGCAATCACCAAACACCCGCGCAATTAGTCCAACCGATTGATTTACTTGCGCGGTAGAGATGCTGCAACTCCGCTGCGCTACGCTCAGCATGACGTTCTTTTAGTTTGATTCCGCCCATGAACACCGCTACGTCCGCCGAAACCTTTCCCGCCCCCGGCCTCACCAGCCCCGACCTGGCGCCCGTGCCAGCGGCCGAGCGCACCTGGGGCACCGGCAACTACGCCGCCCTCTGGATTAGCATGAGTTTGTGCATCCCGACCTACATGCTGGCCAGCTCGCTCATCGAGGGCGGCATGAACTGGTGGCAGGCGCTGCTCACCATCTTCCTGGGCAACAGCATTGTGCTGGTGCCCATGCTGCTGAACGGGCGGGCCGGCGCGCAGTACGGCATTCCGTTCCCGGTGTTTGCGCGGGCCAGCTTTGGGGTGCGCGGGGCGCAGGTGCCGGCGCTGCTGCGGGCCATTATTGCCTGCGGCTGGTTCGGTATTCAAACCTGGATTGGCGGCTACGCCCTCTACCAGATGGCGGTGCTGTGGGTGCCGGGGCTGGCCACGCTGCCGCGGGTGTTTCCGGCCAGCTGGGGGCTTGAAACCGGGCCAGCGCTGCTGTTCGTGCTGTTCTGGCTGCTGAACATGTACGTGGTGCACAAAGGCGTCGACAGCATCCGCAAGCTGTTGGTATTCAAGGCATTTTTTCTGCCGGTGGCGGCGCTGGCGCTGCTGTGGTGGGCCATTTCGGCCGGCCACGGACTAGGGCCCATTCTGGCGCAGCCCAGCAAATTCACCGATAGCGCGCAGTTCTGGGCGTTTTTCTTTCCCTCGCTCACGGGCATGGTGGGCTTCTGGGCCACGCTCTCGCTCAACATTCCGGATTTTACGCGCTACGCCACCAGCCAGCGCGCCCAGCAGATGGGCCAGGCCCTGGGCCTGCCCACGTCGATGACCATGTTCTCGTTCGTGGGCGTGGTCGTGACGTCGGCCACGCTCGTTATTTACGGCAAAACCATCTGGGACCCGGTGGTGCTGGCCGGCAAGTTCGAGAGCAAACTGCTGGTGAGTGCCGCCATGCTGGCCGTGGCCCTGAGCACGCTGGCCACCAACATTGCGGCCAACATCGTGAGCCCGGCCAACGACTTCGCCAACTTCTCGCCCGAGCGCATCAGCTTCAAAACCGGCGGCTACATCACCGGCGTTATCGGCCTGCTCATCTTCCCCTGGAAGCTGATTGCCGACCCTTCGGGCTACATTTTCACTTGGCTGGTGGGCTATTCGGGGCTGCTCGGGCCCATTGGCGGCATCATGATTGTTGACTACTACCTCATCCGCCGGCAGCACCTGAGCGTGCCCGACCTCTACCAGTACCGCGGCCGCTACGCCTACCAGGCCGGCATCAACTACGCGGCCCTGCTGGCGCTGGTGGTGGGCGTGCTGCCCAACGTGCCGGGCTTCCTCACAGCCATCGGCGTGCTGCCGAAAGGCGCGGTGTGGCCGGCCCTGACGGCGCTCTACAACTACGCTTGGTTCGTGGGCTTCGGCGTGTCGGGTGCGGTGTACTGGATGCTGATGCGCGGTCAGGTGAGCGAGCCCGCCGCCCCCGTACCAGCCGCCGCGTCCGCTTCGGCAGTAGCTTAGCGCCCGTCATTCCTCCTTTTCTCTAACTTCCTTTCCTGATGATTTCCGTAACGCAGCAAGGCGACGACATTCTGTTCACGGTGCAGGGCCTGCACAAGGTCTGGGCCTTCAAAAGCTCGCTCACCATCCCGCGCGCCCACATTGCCGGCGCGCGCCAGGATGTGGCCCTGGCCCGCGACCTGGAGGGCGGCTACCGGGCGCTGGGCACGTCCGTACCACGACTGATTAAGGCCGGCACCTTCTATTTCAACTACGGCCTCAAGCCGGCGTTTCTGGACGTGGTGCACCCCGAAAATACGGTGGTCGTCGACCTGCGCGACGAGGAATACCAGCAGCTCATTATCGAGGTAGAAGACCCGGCCGCCGTGCTGGCGCTGCTGGGCGCTGCCCCCGACAACCAACCCGTGTCGTAAGCGAATTTTTCCCTTTCCTAAATTTCTGCTGCATATGCGCTGTTCTACTTTTCCGCTGCTGCTGACGGCGCTGTACCCGGCCCTGAGTTTGGCCCAGACGCCCACCCTGCTGCGCACGGTGCCCGCGCGCCACTCGCTGGCGGGCAGCCGCACGGCCCCGGTGCAACTCACGTTTTCGCAGGCCGTGGCGCTGCCCGCGGCGGTACGCGTGAATGCCAATATGCGGCAGGGGCAACGGACCGGTAGCTTTAGCGGGGCGGGCACTGCGCAGATTGCGTTTCAGCCCGCGCAGCCCTTCGCGCCCGGCGAAAGCGTGAGCGTGACGGTGCCCGCCAGCGTGAGCAG
>NZ_BAAGZM010000304.1:0-5017 GCF_054778495.1 Hymenobacter agri | reverse complement strand
GCGCCGGCCGGGGCCAGCCCTGGCACTACGTGCAGTTGCGCGGCGTGGCTCGCACGGCGCTGCAACGCTACGACGAGGCCCGCAACGACTTCTTCGAAGTCATTCGGGCCAACCCCAGAGATGGGCGCACGCACTTCCTCCTGGGCAAGCTGGCCGCCCACACCGGCGATTCCACCGCAGCCTGTGAGTTCTACCGTCGCGCGCTGGCGCTGGGCTATGCCTATGCGCGGGAAGCGCAGGAGGGCTGCAAGTAGCGCAACCTCACCCCCAGCCCCGCTCCTCGGGGAGAGGGGAGCCACGGCAACGCAGACGTGAGCCAACATCAATTAGGTCAACTTGCGTGGTGGTGGCTAGTGCGAGCCACGGCAGCGCAATCGTCAGGCTCCCCTCTCCCCGAGGAGAGGGGCCTGCCCCGCAGGGGTCCCGTGAGGTTAAACGCAAACAACCGCCGCCGGCCCGGGGCCGGCGGCGGTTGTCGAAGTTGCGTTCAGAAGCTCAGAAAGCCTTAGTTAGGCATCAGCACGGTGTTTACTACGTGAATCACGCCGTTGCTCTGCATCACGTCGGCGATGGTTACCATTGACGTGCCGCCTTTTTCATCCTTCAACTCGATGCCTTTGCCTTTCATCATCGCGGTGAGGGTGCCGCCCTGCACGGTTTTCAGGGTGGCTTTGCCACCGCCGGCTTTGATGGCTTTCATCAGGTCGGCGGCCGTCATGCGGCCGGCGACCACGTGGTAGGTCAGGATTTTGGTGAGGGTGGCTTTGTTCTCGGGCTTCACCAGCGTTTCCACGGTGCCGGCGGGCAGCTTGTTGAAGGCTTCGTTGGTGGGCGCAAACACGGTGAAGGGACCGGCGCTGCTCAGCGTTTCCACCAGGCCGGCGGCCTTCACGGCAGCCACCAGGGTGGTGTGGTCTTTCGAGTTCACGGCGTTTTCCACGATGTTTTTCGTGGGGTACATGGGGGCGCCGCCTACCATTACGGTCTTAGCTTTTTGGGCCGAAGCGGTGTGGGTAGCACCAAAGCTGAACAGGGCAACGAGGGCAAGCGAAAACAGGGACTTTTTCATCGGTATAGATGGATGATTAGATGTTGTGAAAGATGACTCACCTACGCCCCACCTTGCGTGAGCGGATTGCGTGGGCGGTGAAATTTCTTTGGGGCAGTCCTTATTTGGAAGAGTTGCGGGCTCTTAATCGGCTGTCATCCTGAGCGCAGCGAAGGACCTTCTTACGTTGGAATAACGGTACGTTCGAACGTGAAAAGGCCCTTCGCTGCGCTCAGGATGACAAACACAACCAACGTTGCCCCAAACATTTTTCTATTCTGATACTTGCTGCTTCATGCGAATAACTACCCTGCTGCTCTTCCTGCTCCTTTCCCTCACCGTCCGCGCCCAGAACCCCGGCACCCTGGCCGGCACCGTGCGCGACCGCGCCACTCAGGAAGCCCTGCCCGGCGTGAGCGTCGTGCTCGAAGGCACCAGCTTCGGCACTGCCACCGATGCCGAGGGGCGCTACCGCCTCGCGGGCGTGCCGGCCGGGGCCTACAACCTGCGCGCCAGCTTCGTGGGCTACGATGCCCTGCTGCGCGCCGATGTGGCCATCAGCAGCGGCAACGTGAACACGCTCAACCTCGAAATCAACAAAAGCCCGCAGGCGCTGGGCGAAGTAACCGTAACGGCCAACCGCGCCATTCGCGTGGCCACGCCCGAAACGCCGCTCAGCGTGCAGCGCCTCACCACCGAAGAAATTAAGAGTAACCCGGGCGGCAACTTCGATATTTCGCGGGTGGTGCAGAGCCTGCCCGGCGTGGGCGGCGGCGGCTCGGGCGGCACGGCGGGCTTCCGCAACGACATCATCATCCGGGGCGGCGCGCCGAACGAGAATGTGTATTACCTCGACGGCATTGAGGTGCCGGTTATCAACCACTTTCCCACGCAGGGCAGCGCGGGCGGCCCGGCGGGCATTCTCAACGTGAGCTTTATCGAGGATGTGACGTTGAGCTCGTCGGCCTTCCAGGCGCGCTACGACAATGCCCTGAGCGCGGTGCTGCAATTCCGGCAGCGCGATGGCAACTCGGAGCGGCTCCAGGGCAACCTGCGCACTTCGGGCACGGAGGTGGCCGCGACTTTGGAAGGGCCGCTGACCAAGAATACCACGTTTCTGGCGTCGGCCCGGCGCTCGTATTTGCAGCTGCTGTTTAAGCTGATTGACCTGCCCATCCGGCCCGATTTCTACGACTTTCAGTTCAAGACGACCACCAAAATTTCGGAGAAAACCACGCTGACTACGCTGGGGCTGGGTGCCATCGACCATTTCGAGATTGTGCCGCCCAAGAAAAGCTCGCCCAGCAAGGAGTTCATCCTGCGCAACAATCCCACCATCGACCAGTGGAACTACACCGTGGGCCTGAACCTGCGCCACCTCGTGGATAACGGCTACCTGAACCTGGCCCTGAGCCGCACCCAGCAGTACGCCGCGGCCGACCAGTTCCAGTACGGCTACGTGGGCCAGGAAGCCTACCGCAAGCTGTTTGCCCGCACCCACGAAACCGAAAACAAGCTGCGCGCCGACGTGAATAAGCGCGTGGGCCGCTGGCAGTACAGCTACGGCGTGGTGGGCCAGCTGGTGCACTACGACAACAACCTGCGCAACCGCATTCGGGCCGAGGTGCGCGACGCCAGCGGCGCGCTCGTGAGCCCGGCCGTAACGGTGAACTTCACCACCGACCTCGATTTTGTGCGCTACGGCCTGTTTGCCCAGGCCACCCGCACCTACGGTGCCGACAGCCGCCTGACGGTATCGGCCGGCGTGCGGGCCGATGGCACCAGCGCCCTGCTGCAAGGCTACCGCCTCGACCGCACCCTCTCGCCGCGCGTGTCGCTGAGCTACGCGCTGCTGCCCACGCTGAATTTCAACGCCAGCCTGGGGCGCTACTATAAGATTCCGCCGAGCACTATTCTGGGCTACCGCGCCCCCAGCGGCCGGCTCCTGAACGAGGGCAGCCGCTACATCCGCTCCGACCACGCGGTGGCGGGGCTGGAGTGGCTGCCCGGCGCGGCCACCCGCCTCACGCTCGAGGGCTTCTATAAAAAGTACGCCTACTACCCGGTGAGCGTGCGCGACGGCATCAGCCTGGCCAACCTGGGCGGCGACTTCAACGCCATCGGCAACGAGGCCATCACGAGCACCGGCCAAGGCCGCGCCTACGGGGCCGAGGCGTTTTTTCAGCAGAAGCTCAGTGGCAAGCTGTTCGCCATTGTGTCGCTCACGGCCTTCCGCTCCGAGTTCAACGGAGCCGATGGCGTGTACCGGCCCACGGCCTGGGACACGCGCTTTCTGGGCTCGGCGCTGCTGGGCTACAAGCTGGGCCCCGGCTGGGAGCTGGGGGCCAAGTACCGCGTGGGCGGCGGCGCGCCCTACACGCCCTACGATGCTGTGGCCAGCCGCGCCAGCTACCAGGCCGTAGGCCAGGGCATTCTCGATTATTCGCAGTTAAACACCCAGCGCCTCCGCTCCTTCCAGCAGCTCGATTTGCGCCTCGACAAGAAAATCAGCCTACGCCGCCTGAGCTTCGATTTCTACATCGACGTGCAGAATGCGCTGCTGGCCAAGCCCGTGTCGGTGCCCACCTACACCTTCGAGCGCCTCGCCGACAACTCCGGCTACACCACCACCGATGGCCAGCCCCTGCGCCCCGACGGCAGCAACGCCGTGCCCATCCTGCTGCCCGACAGCGACGCGCTGGTGGTGCCCACCGTGGGCTTTATCGTGGAATTCTAAAAGCCGTCAACCCGGCATAGAGACGCCTATTGGCGTCTTGTCGTTAGACGATGGAGCGGGGTTTCAGTTGATGAGCAGTTGCAAGTAGTGGCAACTGCTCCGGCAGCAATATGCCTAACCGAACATTGAGCGGACTATCTTTCGCGCTCACTGCCGGCCGTTGCGGTTGCTTTTTTACCTTGCTATTCGCTATGTCCGCCCAGCCCATCATCGAGCTCCTGCAACTGCTGCCGCATCCCGAAGGCGGCTATTACCGCGAAACCTACCGGGCGGCCCCTACCCTGGCCACGACCGAAGGGCAAACGCGCAACGTGAGCACGGCCATTTACTACCTGCTCGAAAATGAGGACAAGTCCCATTTTCACCGCATTAAGTCGGATGAGCTGTGGTTTTTTCATCAGGGCCAGCCGCTCGAAATTTTGCTGCTAACGGACGGGCAGCTGTCCCGCATCGTGCTCGGCAACGACTTGGCCGCCGGCGCGGTACCGCAGGCCATGGTGCCCGCCAACACGTGGTTTGCCGCCCACCTGCCGCAACGCACCGGCTACGCGCTGGTGAGCTGCACCGTGGCGCCGGGCTTCGATTTCCAGGATTTTGAGCTGGCAGAGCGGGGCGCGCTCACTCGGGAGTTTCCGCACCTGACCGAGGTAGTGACGCAGTTTACATAAGGCCCACCTACTGCTTCGGCCGCCTCACTTCCGCCACCCATATTACCCCATGAAAAACCGCAACGTCTTCTTCTGGCCGATGGTGGTGGCGCTACTCGGCGGGCTGCTTTTGCGGGCGACGACGGCCCTCGCGCAAAGCGGGCCGGACCATCACTACACTATCGGCTTCTCGCAGTGCACCAACGGCGACGCCTGGCGGCTGGCCATGCTGGCCGGCATGAAAAAGGAGCTGAGCTTCTACCCCGAAGTGCGCTTCCGCATGAAGGACGCCCACTACAGCAGTGCCGTGCAGCAGCGGCAGATTCAGGAGCTACTGCGCGAAGGTATTGATTTACTGATAGTCTCGGCCAACGAGAGCGAGCCCGTGACGCCCGTTATCGAGGAAGTGTACAACCGCGGTATCCCGGTGGTTATCCTGGACCGGCGCATCAGCTCGCCGCTGTACACGGCCTACGTAGGCGGCAACAACGTGGAAGTGGGCCAGACGGCCGGGCGCTACGCCGCCTCGCTGCTGGGGCAGCGCGGCCGGGTGCTGGAAATCCTAGGCGCGCCGGGCTCCTCGCC
>NZ_BAAGZM010000303.1:0-5030 GCF_054778495.1 Hymenobacter agri | reverse complement strand
CGCCACGGTGCCGCTGCCGGGCCGGATGAGCCCCGCCATGATGCGGCACAGCACCGACTTGCCGATGCCCGAGCGGCCGTAGAAGCCCACCACCTGGCCCTGCTGCATGTTGGGCCGCGTCACGTCGAGCACCTGGGCGTTGATGTCGCGCAGGATGGGCTCGCCGTGGAAGGCGATGGAGACGTTGTTGAGCGTCAGGATGGGGTCGCGGTAGGCGTAGGTGTGGGCGGTCATGGTGGTTTCGTAACCCCACCCCCCGGCCCCCTCCCCTCCGGGGGAGGGGGAGCCATGGTGGCGCGGGTGTATGTTGAGTAAATGGCGAGATAAATTGTCAATTCATCAGGCTCCCCCTCCCCCGGAGGGGAGGGGGCCGGGGGGTGGGGTTACGCAGCCCCCAATTGCGAGTAGGGGAAAAACACCCGCCGCAGCAGCACAAACACATAGTCCTGCACGGCGCCGGTAGCCAGAATCACCAGCTGAATGGCCAGCACGCCATCGAGGTGCAGGTAGCGGTTCTGCTTGTAGAGCAGCAGGCCGATGCCGCCTTCGGATTGGTAGAGCGTTTCGACCAGCGTTATCATGGTCCAGATGATGGCGAAGTTCTGGCGCACCACTTCCAGCATCTCATCGAGCTTGCCCAGCACTACCACTTCGTAGAAGCTGCGCCACTCGCTCATGCCCAGGGTGCGGGCGTGGTCCATTTCCTCCTGCGTGGTGGTCAGAATTACGCTCGTCATGCCCGTGACGAGGTAGACGGTGGCGCCGAAGATGAGCACTGAAAGCTTCACCTGGTGGCCCGAGCTTACCAGCAGGGCCATAAAGAAGGTGAGGCCGGTGAGGGTGAGGTAGCGCATCTTGCTGGCGGCGAAGGCAATGGGCCGGAAGAAGGGCAGTGCCGTGAGGTAGGAAATGCCCAGCGCCAGCACCGTGGCCACCGCCAGCGCCTGCAGGGCCGTGGTCATGCTGGCCCACAGCTCCTGGATGAGGCCCTGCGAGGTAATGAGGTCGCCGAGTGAGCGCACAACTTCGCCCAGGCTGGGGAATAGCTGCATGGGATAGAACATCCATAGCAGCAGCAGCAGAGCCACTTGCGCTACCACCATCGTGCTGAACACGAGGCGGGCCGGCTGGGCATTGGGGGCGAAAAGAGATTTCATGGCAGATATTTTCAAAACGGTAAAGGCCGGTCAAACTCCCCTCCTCAGTCGAGGAGGGGATGTTGCCGTGCCCGCGGCAACTGGGGTGATTGTGTCGTCCGCGCCGTGGGAGCGAAATCGTTCGGGGGGCGTTCAACGAGGCCAACCACCCCCGTCCGCGCTTCGCGCGAACATCCCCTCCTCGGCTGAGGAGGGGAGTTGTCGTTCTAGTTGCCCAGCACCACTTCCACGCGGCGGTTTTTGGCTTTGCCGTCGGGGGTGGCGTTGCTGGTTACCGGCTCGGTGGCGCCGTGGGCGTACACCTGCACGCGGCCATCGGGGAAGGCGCTGCGGCTTTTGGCTTCGAGCCAGTGCTCCACGGCCATGGCGCGGTCTTCGGAGAGCTGCTGGTTGCGGGCGGGGTCGCCAGAGTTGTCGGTGTGGCCGTGCACGGCCACTTTCAGGCGGCCGGCCACCACGAGGTCGTTGAACAGCTGGTTGAGCTCGCGCTCGGCGGCGGGGGTGAAGGTGCTCTGGCCGGAGTTGAACTCGATGTTCCAGGCTCGCTTGCTCACGCTCTGGCGGATTTCGTCGTCGGCGGCAAACTGCTGGGTTTCAGCCGGGGCCACGGTCTTGTCTTTGTACTGGGCTTGCAGCTGCTGCAGGGGCTTGAGGTCGAGCATCTCGGCCAGCGGCACGTAGCTGGGCAGCTCCTTGGGATAGAGCTTGCTTTGCACGTCGCCGAAGGTTTTGTACACGGCGGCATACACGTTGGTGCCGCCTTCGTCGAGACCGAACAGGCTGAGGTTGTCGCTGAAATTGAAAGCTTTGCTGCCGCCCAACTCCACCACGTCGCCGTTGCGGTCGGTTTCGCTCACGCCCTTGTAGTATTTCAGCCAGTAGGCGCCGGGCTTGTCCTGGTCGCCGTACACGGCGGCTTCGATGTCGGCGGCGCGGGTCAGGGCTTCGGGGTGGGCTTTCACCTGGTCGCCGGCCACGGCGAAGGCCGTCATCAAACCCAGCACTTCCTTGGGGTGGGCGTCGTACCAGCGCTTAGTCGTCACCATGATGTTGGGCATCTGGTTGGAGTAGTCCTTCGTGCTCACGATGTTCACGAGGCCACCGCGCTGTTTGGCAATGTTCACGTCGCCGGGCGTCCAGGTGGCTACGGCGTCGGCCACCACGTCCACTTTCACGCCGGTGTTCTTGCCGTTCACCACTTTGGTCCGGGCTTCGGGCTTGCCGAGAATGTATTTCTCGGCGGCAACGAGGAAGTCGCTGGCGGCCATGAAGTTCACGGCTTCGGGGTCGTAGGTGGTTTCGTCGGGGTTCACTTTCAGGCCGTTATCGGCGCACCATTTCAGGGCAATGTTCTGGTCGCCGTCGCGCAGGTAGCAGGCCACGGTTTTGCCCAGGGCGGTTTTGGGGTTGTCGAGCCACTCTTTCGGGCCCATTAGCTTGTCTTCGCCGAAGCTTTTACCCACCGAGTACGGGATGACCTGCAGCTGGGTGCCGGCCTTTTTCAGCTCGCCCTGCACGGCCGAAAAACCGGGCAGGCCATCGCCCATAATGCTCACAATCAGGCCCGGCGTTTCGGGGTTGCGTTGCAGGTCGAGGGCGTTTTTCACCAGGTCGGCCTGCATCTTGCTCACATCGTCCTGGCGCACAATCTGCATGTCGAGCCCATTGGCGGCCGCGGCCGAACCCATCGTGGAACGGGGGCCGCCGTTGGCCAGCATACCGGCCATCTGGCTGTTCCAGGCCATCACCTCCCAGGTCAGGTGCGTGCCCTTGTCGGCCGGGGCGGTGCCGGGCAGCGGGGCCAGGGGCACCACCACCGTGGCCCGGCTGCCGCCCGTGGCCGTGGGCAGCTCAATGGAGTTCAGCAGTACCGACTGCGTGTCGGCTTTACGGAAGATGGTGTTGCTGGCAATCAGCTTGTTGATGCCGAAATAGAGGATGCCCACCAGGAGCAGTCCGATTACAATTTTACCGCGGGTAGTCATGTTAGTAAGGGCAAAAGGGGGGTGGGGCGCCCGGTTGGGCGCAATGATTTCTAAGGTTTTGGGGAGGGTGGCTAGCGGCTGGCTAAGTGGCTTAAGGAACTCAACTGGCTCACGTAGCTCAAGCGGCTTTTCAGGTTGTGATGCTGAGCGGTGCGTAGCGAAGTCGATGCATCGCTACCGCTTCGTTGAGGCGATTTGATGACTACTGAGGTAGAGATGCTTCGTTCCTCTGCTTGATGCGCAGAATACTCAGCATGACGTTCCACCAGTGCATTGTCATCGTAGCCCAGCAGGCCCACCAGGCCACAGGCCAGCAAAAAGCTAGTCAAGCAGGCTAGAGTAGGCATCATCGGAGGCTTTTTTAGTGGCGTTAATGGATTGGGACTGCTGCGGCTTTTCCTGCAACACGGCGTTGAAATCGCCTTTCTGATATTTCTCCAGCAGGCGCTGGCCTTTCTCGCTCATCACGCCGTTCTGGATGTCCATCTCCTTCACGAACTCCTGCGAGTAGCGCATGGCCTGCTTAATCTGGCCGAGCTGCTGGGCCATGTCCTGAGCCACGCGGTCGGTGGCCAGGTCGAAGAAGTACTTCTTGTCGGGGTCGCCGCGCAGAATGTTCATGGCGGCGCGCATGCCCGAGCTGGTGCGTTTCACCAGCGCGTACTCGTCTTTCAATAGGTTGACTTTGAACTTACTGCCGTCAATCTGACGCAGGGCGGCTTTCAGAATCTGGCGCATTACCACCGTCACGTTGGCCGTGGTGGTGGCCATCGGCATCAGGCGCTGGTTGTAGTCCTGAATCTGAGCGGCGCGGCTGGCGTAGCTCTCGGCCATGTCCTTTTCGCCCTGGCGCTGGGCGGCGGCGGCCAGGCTCAGGTACTCCTGCATCTGGGCGGTGTTGGCGGCCAGCTTGCGCTTCACCAGCTCGTGCGCGCCCTCGATGTTGGTGACTTCGGCATCCATCTTCCGCGCCTCCTTTTCGGTGTTGCGGATGTAGTCTTCCATGATGCCGATGGGGTCGGTGTTCACGAAAATGCCGGCCGCCGTGCGCAGAATGCGCTGCCCGGCATACCATAAACCGGCGTGAATGCGCTTATTCGTGGCCAGCAAAAACAGCACGAACAGCGTGCCCAGGCCAATGCCCAGCTTCACGGTGTCGAACACCATGTCCACCAGGAAGGGCAGAATCACGCCCCAGTAGTACACGGCCGCGCCGGCCAGGCCCAGCAGCACCACGCGGCCGGCCACTTTCTCGGGCTGCTGCCACTTGGGCAGCTCGGAGGTTTCGGAGTTGAAAGAAGGGAGGGTGTTCATCGGAGTAAGGGTTGGAAATGGTTAGCGGGAAGGGGTTTGCGTCAGGAAGGATTGGGTGGCCTGGCGGTGAGCCTGCAGCTCGGCCGCGGCGGCCGCGTGGGCCAGCTCGTAGGAGGTCAGCGCGGCCTGGGTTCTCTGCCGTTCAGCTTGGGTTTGCTGCTTCAGGTCGTTCAGCTGCTGGCTTTTAGCGGCGAGCTGCTCGGTGAGCGCGGCTACCTCGGTTTGCAGCTGGCTTTCCTGTTGCAGCAGTTGCACCAGCGGGCTGGGCGGGCCTTGCGGGTTGGCGCTTTCGCCCAGCTTTTCGCGGTGGCGCTGCTGCACCCGGGCCCGGTCGTCGGTCAGCTTCTGCTGCAGCTCATCGGCCGAGGCCAGCAGGGCGAGGAGGTCGGTACCGGTGAGGGCAGAGAAGGCGTTGAAGGCCGTTTGGTAGAGCAGCGGGCCGCTGAGGCCGCTGCCGCCCATGCTGTTCACCATTTTGGTGTAGGTGCCGAAGTCCTTGCCGTCGCTGGCCAGCAGGCTGGCAATGTGGTCGCGGTGGCGCTGCTCGGGCTGGCCGAGCGGCTGGCCGGCGACC
>NZ_BAAGZM010000302.1:0-5052 GCF_054778495.1 Hymenobacter agri | reverse complement strand
GCCCGCGCCGCCGCCGCGCTCTACTGGCAGCGCTTCGCGGGCCGCAAGCGCAAGGCCGCCTGGCAGCAGCAGTTGCAAGGCATCGGCATTCTGCTCCAGGTTTTCCCCGATTCCCGCGAGTTCGAGCCCCTGAAAGCCGAGCTGCAGCTGGCCGTGGAGGAGTTCGCCACCGGCACCGCCCTCTTCACCGTACCCGAAGTGGCAGAAGCCGGCGACTACCTGTTCCAGGAACTAACCCGCGGCGAAACCTTCGTCATTTCCCCCGAAGCCGCCGACCTGTACCAGCAGTTCCAGCAGTCGCTCAAGGCCCGCAACGCCACCGCGCAATACGAGGCCAGCGTGGCCGCGCTGGCCGAGCAGCCAGCCGCCCAGTTTCAGCTGGTGCGGCAGTGGCTGGGGGCGTTTGTACGGCAGCCCGGCCCTGCAAACCCCAGCCCCGTTAACCCCACCCCCAGCCCCTCCCCTCCGGGGGAGGGGAGCCGGACGATTGCAGAAGGGAGTCTGACGACTTCAAACGTCAGCGCCGCCGTGGCTCCCCTTCCCCCGGAGGGGAAGGGGACGGGGGATGGGGTTACCGGCGCCGGGGTTAACGAAGCCGCCACCCTCCTGATGACGGCCACCTTCGACCCCGCCCGCATCATCCGCACGCCCTTGCACGAAACCCTCACCGGGCTGCAAGGCTCCCACGCCCGCATTCACGAGCGGAATTACCAATTGCATTTCCCCGAGTTCCGGCGGCGGCTGCACCACTACATCCGCACGGTAGTGCCGCTGTTCGAGTCTTTCGGGACACTGAAAAAAGAGCTGGTGGCGCGTTTTGCCGAGGAACTGCGGCTGAGTGAATTCCGTCCGCGCGTGTTGTCGTCGTTTGTGCGGAACAAGCTGATTGACGAGGTGTACCTGCCGCTCATCGGGGCCAACCTGGCCAAGCAAATCGGCACGGCGGGGGTCGACAAGCGCACCGACCTCATGGGCCTGTTGCTGCTGGTGTCGCCGCCCGGCTACGGCAAAACCACGCTCATGGAGTACGTGGCCAACCGGCTGGGGCTCATTTTCATGAAAATCAACGGCCCGGCCATTGGCCACGCCGTGACGAGCGTGGACCCGGCCCAGGCGCCCAACTCCGGCGCCCGCGAGGAGCTGCTGAAGCTGAACCTGGCCTTCGAGATGGGCGACAATGTGATGATATATCTGGATGATATTCAGCACTGCAACCCGGAATTCCTGCAGAAATTCATCTCGCTCTGCGATGCCCAGCGCAAGATTGAAGGCGTGTACCAGGGCCGCGCCAAAACCTACGATTTCAGGGGCCGCAAGGTGGCCGTGGTGATGGCTGGCAACCCCTACACCGAATCGGGCGAGCAGTTCCGCATCCCCGACATGCTGGCCAACCGCGCCGACATCTACAACCTCGGCGATATTATCGGCGACACGGCCCCCACCTTCCTGCTCAGCTACGTGGAGAACTCGTTGGTGGCCAACCCCGTGCTCAGCCGCCTCGCCGCCAAAAGCCAGGCCGACGTGTACCCGCTCATCAAGCTGGCCGAAACCGGCGACAGCACCAGCCTCACCTTCGAGGCCAACCACTCACCCGCCGAAATCAGCGAGTACGTGGCGGTGCTGCAGAAGCTGCTGGGCATCCGCGACGTAGTAGCCTGCGTGAACGAGGAGTACATCCGCTCGGCAGCCCAGGCCAATGAGTACCGCACCGAGCCGCCGTTCAAGCTGCAGGGCTCCTACCGCAACATGGCCAAGCTGGCCGAAAAGGTGCGCCCTGTGATGAACGACGAGGAAGTACGCACCCTCCTAGCCACCCACTACGACAACGAAGCCCAGACCCTGACCAGCGGTACCGAAGCCAACCTGCTCAAGCTGCGCGAGCTGCTGGGCTGGCTCACGCCCGAGGAGAAAGCCCGCTGGGACGCCATCAAGGCTACCTTCGTGCGCAACCTGCGCACCAGCAGCGGCGGCCAGCTGCACAGCGTACTCACGCAGTTGGAGAATATTTCGAGTGGCCTGGGCGGCATTCGGCAGGTGCTGGAGCGAGAGTAATTCATTCCCCGGTCCGTGCTAATTTCCTCACCTGCCTCCGCTTATCTGGCCATGTGATGGTCATTTTTTCGCGGTGCGCCAGCTAACGCCCCGGCTATGCAGCTGGGACGTTAGCTGGCGCATTGGTGTGGCTACTTCTTCAGCGGGTCGTGGCCCCAATTCATCAGCGAGTAGCGCCAGGGCGAGGTTTCTACGTCTTTCTGGTGGTGCGGGCCCTGGGCCAGGTGGCGGCTCACGTAGCTGTGCACCTTGTGCATGTGGGCTTCGTCGGCGGCGGTGAGGTCGGCCTTTTTCTTGTGCAGGATTTTCACGATGTGCTCGCCTGAGTGGTGGCCCACGCTGCTGCCGTCGCCGCTGGCCTGGCCCACCGATTTCGATTCGTCGGTTTTAAGCCACTTCTCCAGTTCGGCGGCGGTCATGTTCACGTCGTGCTTGAAGGTGGTATAGATATCGTCGGCGTCAGATTTTTTGGGGGTGGCCATGCGAAAAGGGAAGATGAATGGAGGATTTTCTTTTTGCCTACTCCCGGCTGCGCGGCTGGGTTTCACGGCATAGCGGCCGCTACGGTGGCGGGCAACGGGGCCAGCGAGGACCGGACGGGCAGCCCGTTTCGTGGAGCGGTGGTAATTTTGCCCCGCTTTTATCATTCACTACAACTGTTTACGCATGCGTTATTTACGTCTGACCGTCTTGTTACTCCTGCTGTTACCCGCCCTGGCCGCCAGTGCCCAATCGAAGAAAAAAAACAGCGGCAGCAACTCGGGCTATAAAACCGGCATCGGCCTGCGCGGCGGCGGCTGGTCGTCGGGCCTCACGCTGAAGCACTTTGTAGGCAGCGGCAAAGGTGTCGCCATCGAAGGCCTGCTCACGACGGAATACAAAGCCCACGGCGCCCGCCTCACCATTCTCGGCGAGAAGCACCTGGGCGTGGCCGACGTGAAAGGCCTGAATTTTTACTACGGCGCGGGCTTCCACGCCGGAGCCTATCAGGGCCGCTACTACTTCGCCGACGACCGGTTTTACTACGACGGCCGCAACGGCGACGTGTACCTGCGCCGCGGCAAAAACGGCTATTACTACGCCGACAGCTACTACTACGACACCAATACCTACCTCGCCATCGGTGCCGACCTCATCGCCGGCCTCGAATACAAGCTGCCCGACCTGCCCTTCGTGGTGGGCGTCGATTACAAGCCCTTCTTCGAAGTATTCCACGGCTACACCGGCTTCTACCACGATGCCGCCATCAGCCTGCGCTTCACGTTTTAAGGACGCGTAACGCAACCCGAAAAGCTGTCATCCTGCGCTTCGCGCAGGATGACAGCTTTTTTTATGCCCGCCCAAGCACTAACGCCCGGCCCACGTCATGCACTTATCCCCATATTTGCATTTCATCCTCTCCCACCGTGCTATGAGCGAGCTCATCCAATTCGTTGCCAACTACGACGACCTTTCCACCGACAAGGGCTTCCAGTTTAAATTTCACTGCGATAAATGCCGCAACGGCTACATGTCGCGGTTTCAACCCAACGCCATCGGTATTGCGGGCAGCCTGCTGCAAGCGGCCAGCAGCCTGTTTGGCAGCCTGGGCGGGGCCGAAAATGCCGCCTACCACATTCAGAGGGCCGTGGGCGGCAAGGCCCACGACGAGGCCCTGAAAACCGCCGTGGCCGAGGGCAAGCAGCAGTTCAAGCAATGTACCCGCTGCGGCCACTGGGTGTGCCCCGATGCCTGTTGGAACCACAGCGCCGGCCTCTGCGAAGACTGCGCCCCCGACGAGCAGGAGGAGCTACGCGCCCAGCAGGCCCAAGCCACCCGCGAGCAAATCCACACCCGCACCCGCGAGCAGGACTACACCAAAAACCTCGACTTCCTAAACCGCGACGCGCTGCTGCAGTGCCAGAATTGCCAGGCGAAGCTCGCGCCCGGCCAGAAATTCTGCCCCAGCTGCGGCACGCCCGCCACCGCCCAAACCCAGCCCCGCCACTGCACCAGCTGCGGCGAGCCCCTGCAGCCCGGCCAGAAATTCTGCGCCGGCTGTGGCACGAAAGCGGGATGAGCAGTGAGCAAAAGAAACGTCATGCTTCGACTGCGCTCAGCATGACGTTTCTTTTATTCAACATTCAACCCTCAAAACTCAACCTTTCCTCATGGCCACTGTCAAGCCCATTCTGCGCATTTTCGATTACGCCAAGGCCCGCGAATTCTACCTCGACTGGCTGGGCTTCCGGCTCGACTGGGAGCACCGGCCGGCGGGCAGCCCCGGCTACCTGCAAGTCACGCGGGGCGACATCACGCTGCACCTGTCCGAGCACCACGGCGATTGCGCGCCCGGTGCCCGGGTATTCATCGATGACTTTGCCGGCCTGGCTACTTACCACGCCCATTTGCTGGCCCAGCCCTACGTATATAATCGTCCCGACCTTTACACGCCGTTCTACGACCCCGCGGCCCTGGAAATGAACATAATCGACCCGTTCCACAACCGCCTCACCTTCGTGGAGCGCGGTTAGCCGCCGGCTTAGGCCCGGCAGGCAGGCTCCGGCCACAACCTTCCCTACGTATTTGCCGTAGGCGCACCCTATGCAAAAGCTACGCAGTGTGCTGTTGGTCGACGACGACCCGACCAATAACTTCCTGAATCTGCGGTTGCTGCGGCGCCTCAATGTGGCCAATCAGGTCGTCATCGCCGAAAATGGCCAAGAAGCCTTGGCTCTGCTCCAGCCCGCCGATGCGGGCGCCACCCCTACTTTTCCCTGCCTCATTCTGCTCGATATTCAAATGCCGATTCTCAACGGCATTGATTTTTTGCACGCCTACCAGCAGCTGCCGCCGGCCCGCCGGCAGCATACCACGGTGGTCGTGCTTTCGACTTCGGTTGACGAGCGCGACCTCACCCGCCTTGACGGTCTCCCCATCGCCGGCCGCCTCGACAAACCCCTGACGCCGGAGAAAATCAACCAGGCCCTGCAGCTGCATTTCGAGCACCAGCAGCTCAGC
>NZ_BAAGZM010000301.1:0-5058 GCF_054778495.1 Hymenobacter agri | reverse complement strand
CGCCGGCGCGGGCAGGCATTGTGTGCCGCCGCCACACGTGGCTGCGGGCGCGGTTTGCGGGCCTGTTCCGGGCGCACGTCGAGAACGGGCAGTTTATCGAGAAAGGCCAGATTTACGGTTCCATTGCCGACCCCTACGGCCAGCAGGCCGTGCGGCTGGAGTCGCCGGTGAGCGGCTACATCATCGGGCTGAACCACATGCCCGTGGTGAACCAGGGCGACGCGCTGCTGCACATCGGGGTGCCGGAGTAGGATGCCTGCGGCTTAATGAGGAGTTTCAGCCTTGTCGGCTTGATTTTCAATTCTTCATTTCTCATTCTTCATTCCTCATTGACCCCCGCGTTACTTTTGTTCTTTCCTCATCTTTTGTTTTCAATGAAAAACCCCATTCAGCTTACCATTAACGTTGTGCTGGCACTGGCCGTGGCCGGTTTGTATTTCCTGCATTTCAACCACAAGCCGGCCGCGCCGGCCCTGGCTACCGACAGCAGCACGGCCGTGATGGCTACGCCCGAGCCGGCCGCCGACACTGCTGCTACCACCAGCGCCGCCGAAACGACGCCCGCCGTGGCTACTGCTCCGGTGCAGGACAATACCACCGACTTCTCGGGTAAGCTGGCCTACGTGGAATCGGGCAAGCTGCTCGACGGCTACCAGGGCATGAAAGACGCACGTAAGTCGTTTGAGGGCAAGGTGCGCGGCCTCGAAAAGCAGAACCAGCAGATGCTGGCTACCTTCAAAGGCAACGTGGAAAGCTACCAGAAGCAGGCCTCGACGCTGAGCAATGAGCAGCGCGCCGCCACCGAGCAGAAGCTGCAGGAGCAGCAGCAGCAGGTGGCGCAGCAGCAGCAGATGCTACAGGCTCAGGCCCAGCAGGAAGAAGCCAAGCTGACCCAGACCGTGCTTGAGAGCGTGAACAAGAAGGTGGAAGCCTACGGCAAGGCCCACGGCTACAAGCTCATTCTCATTGCCGCGCCCAGCGGCACCATTGCCTACGGCGAGAAAAACCTCGACATCACGACTCCGGTGCTGGCGTACCTAAACGCCAACTACCGCAAGAAGTAGGCTGCCGGCCCGGCTGGCCTGAACGCCGGGCAGACGAGCTGGACGAAAAGCACAGAACGTCATGCTGAGCGCAGTCGACGCATCTCTACCGCAGTAGTAATCCAATCAATTGGGTTTGCTAATGCGATAGAGATGCGTCGACTGCGCTCAGCATGACGTTCTTTTTTTGTCTTTTGGGTAAAAAAATCTTTGCCCCAGGCAACCCGCGGTGCCGAATTTTGCTCTTCACCAAAACCTCATTTTCCCAGAAATAAAGCGGCCCGCGCAGCGTTGGGCTTGCCGTGGGCCGCTTCGGTTTGCTCCTTTCCTTCTGCATGAAAATACTTTTCCGCCTGGCCGCGCTGAGCAGCGCGGCGCTGCTCGGCGCGGCTACGGCGCGGGCGCAGCAAAACAACCGCCTCACCATCAGCGGCTACGTGCGCGATGCCGCCACCGGCGAAAGCCTGCCCGGCGTGGCCGTGGTGCACCCGGCCAGCGGGCAGGGCACCAGTACCAACACTTACGGTTTCTACTCGCTCACGCTCACGCCCGGGGCCGATTCGGTGCGGCTGCTGGTGTCGGCGCTGGGCTACGAGAAGCTGCGCCTGGCCGAAAAAGCCGGCCGCAGCTTTGTGCACGATTTCCGATTGAAGCCGTCGTCGGCCGAGCTGGCGGGGGTGGAAGTGGTGGGCAGCCGCGAGGAGAAGCTGGCCGAAAGCACGCGCATGGGCACCGTCAACATTCCGGTGAAGCAGATAAAGCTGCTGCCCTCGCTGCTGGGCGAAACCGATGTGCTGAAGGTGCTGCAGCTGCTGCCCGGCGTGCAGGCCGGCGGCGAGGGCAGCAGCGGCCTCTACGTGCGCGGCGGCTCGCCCGACCAGAACCTGCTGCTGCTCGACGGCACCCCCATCTACAACGCTTCGCACCTGTTCGGCTTCTTCTCCATCTTCAACGCCGATGCCATCAAGAACGTGGAGCTGATAAAGGGCGGCTTTCCGGCGCGCTACGGCGGGCGGCTGTCGTCGGTGCTCGACATCACGATGAAGGAGGGCAACATGGAAAAGCTGCATGGTGAGGGCTCCATCGGCCTCATTGCCTCGCGCCTCACGGTGGAAGGGCCCATTAAGAAAGACACGGCTTCGTTCATCTTCTCGGCCCGCCGCACCTACATCGACATTCTGGCCCGGCCGCTCATCAAGGCGCAGTCGAACGGCATATCGGCCGGTTACTACTTCTACGACCTGAACGGCAAGCTGAACTGGAAGCTAAGCCCGCGCGACCGGCTGTATCTGAGCGGCTATTTTGGGCGCGACGAGTTTTATTCTGATGACGAGCGCAAGCGCGACAACGGCGACTACTCGCGCGACAACAGCGCCCTGGGCTGGGGCAACCGCATTGCCGCCCTGCGCTGGAACCACGTGGTGAACGACCGATTGTTCATGAACAGCCACCTCACCTACACCCGCTACCAGTTCGACGTGGGCACCAGCCAGGAAGACCGGTACACGACTAACGGGCAGGCGCAAACCAGCAAGTATTCGCTCAACTACCTGTCGAACATTCAGGACGTGAGCGCCAAGCTGGATTTCGACTACGTGCCCAACCCCAACCACTACGTGCGCTTCGGTGGGCAGTACATCCGGCACCAGTTCCGGCCCGGCGCCATGCAGAGCGAAGGCAGCGACAACCCCGCCGACAACCAGGCCAGCGGCCGCCGCATCGGGGCCGACGAGGCCGGCCTCTACGCCGAAGACGACGTGCGGGTGAACGACCGCCTGAAGGTGAACGTAGGCCTGCGGCTGAACAGCTTTCTGGTAGATAAAAAGCTGTACCCGAGCCTGGAGCCGCGCGTGTCGGCCCGCTACCTGCTTACGGAGGATTGGTCCCTGAAGGCCGCCTACGCCCGCACCACGCAGTACGTGCACCTGCTCACCAACAGCAGCATTGGCCTGCCCACCGACCTGTGGGTGCCCACCACGGCCCGCACGCTGCCCCAGAAAGCCCAGCAGTTTAGCCTGGGCGCGGCCCGCAACCTGCGCTACCACGGCGAGGACTTCGAGTTCAGCGTGGAGACCTACTACAAGCCCATGCAAAACCTGATTGAGTTTCGGGAAGGAGCGGGCTTTATCGGGACGACGGACGACAACTACGAAAGCAAAATCACGAGCGGGCAGGGGTGGGCCTACGGGGCCGAGCTGTTCTTGCAGAAGAAATCCGGCCGCACCACCGGCTGGATTGGCTACACGCTTTCCTGGAGCAACCGCCGCTTCGCCGAGCTGAACCAGGGGCAACTATACCCCTACAAGTACGACCGGCGGCACGACTTTAAGCTGGTAGTTATTCACGAATTCAACAACCGCTACACGCTCTCGGGCACGTTCGTGTACGGCACGGGCAATGCCATCACGCTGGCCCAGGGCCGCTACCAGCTTAGCCCCTACAACACCTACGACGACTACGGCCCGCGCAACAGCTACCGCATGGCCGCCTACCACCGCCTCGACCTCGACCTGAGCCAGACCAAAAAGAAGCGCTGGGGCGAAGTCGTGAACAGCATCAGCGTGTACAACGCCTACAACCGGCACAACCCCTACTTCATCTACCTGGGCCGCGCAGCGGGCAGCGAAACGCCTAGCTACCGGCAGGTGTCACTGTTTCCCATCCTGCCTTCATTCAGCAAAACGTTTCGGTTTTAGCGAACTGCGCAACGCATAAGAGAAAAAAGAACGTCATGCTGAGCTTGTCTTCTTTCCAATTCCACGATGAAAAAACGCACCCTTGCCATTCTGCTCTTTACCGCATCGGCCGCTTTAGCTGGCTGTGAAACCGATGCCGGCCTGCCCGAGCCGCCGCACACGCCGCGCGTTTCGCTGTTCTACGTGCTTACGCCGACCCCGCAGGATTCGTCTTTTACGGAGCTGTTTCAGCAGCGGCAGCTCTACGTGAGCAACAGCCAGCGCGTGTTTGCAACGGCCTTCCTCGAAGGGCGCCGCGATGCCGCGGCCGAGCTGCGCGACGCCAGTGGCCACGTGGTGGAGCGCTATCGGCCCGTTACTGATAACTATAGCGGCGTGACCGGCTACTACCGGCCGGTGCTGGGCTTCCGGCCGCAGCCGGGCCAGCCCTACACGCTGCGCACCTCCCTGCCGGGCCTCGAAACCGCCGAGAGTACCCTCACGCTGCCGACGGCGCCCACCATCGAAAGCGCGGCTTTCCAGGCGCGCGGGGCCACCACGCCCAACCCCAGCACCCAAACCGGCCGTCTCACGGTCACCATTCGCGACGACGCCAATGCCGCCAACTACTACCTGGTATTTGCCCGAATATTGGATGCGCAGGGCCAGCCGTTCCGCTACGGCAGCTTGGAGGCCGACGACGACCAGAACAACGCTGTCGGGCTGGAGCAGTTTCAGCTGTCGAGCGCGCAGCAGCAGTACAACCTCGGCGTGTATGGCATCCGGCCCTTTGCCGATGCCAGCCACAACGGCGAGCCGCTCACGCTCAACGCCAACGTGCGCTACAACACCGGCTGCTACTCGCAGGGTGCATGCCCCACGCCGGCCTTCGTCGAAGTAACGGTGAGTAGCCTCACAGCCGACACTTACAACTTCTACCTATCGAACCGCCGCTACTACGATTCCAACGACAACCCCTTTGCCGAGCCCGCCCCGCTGGCCGGCAACGTGCGCAACGGCTACGGCCTGTTTGGCGGCGCTACCGATGCCACCTACCGCATCCGGCTGTAGCCGAAATGGCGCGGATTTTGCCAATGACTCATTGCGCGCCCGGCATCGGTAGTGGAATTAAACTCCACGAACCGCGCGTTGTCAAAGCCCCGTATACCGATTCGTCGTTCGTTCATTAAACGTCTTAGCTCATGAAAACCCGCTCATTTTATCTGCTGCTGATGCTGCTGCTGGCCGGGGCGCTGGCCCGTCCGGCCGCCGCTCAGGTGCGCGCCAACATTTCGTTCGGCTACCCGCCCCGCGCCTACTACGGCCCGCGCTACTACGCG
>NZ_BAAGZM010000300.1:0-5060 GCF_054778495.1 Hymenobacter agri | reverse complement strand
GTGCTGGTCGGCCAACTGGGCCGCTTCGTACCAGCGCCAGGCGTGGGCCGCGTGCACGCTCACGCCAAAGCGCAGGCCGTGCTTGCGGGCGGCTTTGGCCCAGCCACCCACCAGGTCTTTCTTCGGGCCCAGGCGCGTCGCGTTCCAGGGTTGGTAGCGGCTTTGGTAGAGGTCGAAATTATCGTGGTGGTTAGCCAGGGCCACGAAATACTGCGCCCCCGCCTGCCGATAAAAGCCCACCAGCTCGTCGGGGTCCCAGGCTTCGGCCTTCCACTCCTTGATAATGTCTTTAAAGCCCGACTTCGACGGGTGGCCGTAGCGGCGCAGGTGCGACTGATACTGCCCGCTGCCTTCCTCGTACATACCGCGGGCGTACCAGTCGCCATCCTCGGGCTGGCACTGTGGCCCCCAGTGCGCCCACAGCCCAAACTTGGCATCCCGAAACCAGTCGGGCACCTGGTACTGCGCCAGCGAATCCCAGGTGGGCTGGTAGGTATCGGGCGCGGCGTGGGCCAGCAGGCTACCGGGCAGGTAGGCGGCCGGGGCAGCCAGGGCGAGGCTTTTGAGGAGGTCGCGGCGGTTCATGGGTGGGTGGGGGGAAAGTAGCGCGGACTTTTAGTCCGCGCGTGAACACGGTTGGCAGACTCGCGGACTAAAAGTCCGTGCTACTTGGTGGCGGCCGGGTGCGTCAGTAGGTCCACGTCCACCACGTTGGCGGGGAACCAGACGGTCATTTCGCCCTTGCCGCGGTTGGCCCAGGCGTAGTACGGAATGGCCGTCAGCGTCTGGGGCACGGTGCGGATGCTGGCGGTGGCCGCATCGACCTGCACCACAGGCACGGTGGCCGTCAGCACTTCCACGCCGTTCAACAGGTCGGGGCGGAAGGCGGGCGTGAAGCGGGCCGAGGGCGGCACGATGATATTGCTGGCCTTGCCCTGGTTGTCGGCCCACTCGGCGCAGTACACGATGGGGCCGCGCTGCAAAGCCACTTTGCCCAGGTCGTCTTTCACGTTGGGGTCGGCCACCACGCGGCGCACATCCATTGGCAGGTTCATTTCCACCACATCGCCCTTGCGCCATTGGCGGGCCAGCACGGCGTAGCCATTGCGCAGGGTGTAGCTGATGGGCTGGCCGTTAACTTTAATGACGACCGGGGCGGCCGGGGCGGCGTCGGCGAAGTTGTAGAGGCTGCTGGGCATGGCCTGGCCCCGGGCCCAGCCGGGCACGCGCAGCAGCAGCGTGAAGTCGGCGCGGCGGGCCGGGCTCACCGTAAATTTCAGGTCGCCGGCCCAAGGGTAGTTATTTTGCTGAGTGAGTTGCACCGGCTGCTTGCCCACCGTCAGGTTGGTGGTGCTGCTCACAAACAGGTTCACGTACACGTCTTTGTCGTGCTGGCCGTACACGTAGCCGGGCAGGCTCGGAAACAGCCGGGCTAGGTTGGTGGGGCAGCACGAGCAGTCGAACCAGCCCGAGCGGGCCGGCTCGGTGTCTTTCGAGCCGGTGCCGCCCTTTATCTGCATGGCGTTGGTGTAGAAGAACGACTTGCCGTCGAGCCCCACGCCCGAAATCAGGCCGTTGTAGAGCACCTTCTCCATCACGTCGGCGTACTTAGCGTCGCCGTGCAGCTGAAACATGCGCTGCTGCCAGTACACGTCGGCCACCGAGGCGCAGGTTTCGTTGTAGGCCGTAGCGTTGGGCAACTCGTAGTTGGCCCCGAATCGCTCGCCGCCGCCCACCGCGCCGGTGCCGCCCTGCACGTACATCTTCTTGCTCACCATGTTGCGCCAGATGGTATCCACGGCGGCCAGCAGGGGCTTGTCGCCAGTCAGGGCCGCCACGTCGGCCATGGCCGAGTACAGGTATTCGGCCCGCACGGCGTGGCCTTCGGCCTCGGTCTGGGCCACCACGGGCTTGTCGTCCTGCCAGTACTGGCCGTTTTTCCACTCGTCCGTGCTCTCGGGGTCGTAGCCCTTGTACTGCCCGCGCTGGTCGATGAAGAATTTGGCCGTTTGCAGGTATTTCGCCTGCCCGGTGGTGCGGTAGAGCTTCACCAGGCCCATTTCCACAATTTCGTGACCCGGCGCCACGGCCCGCTTGCCGGGGCCAAAAACGGAGCACACCAGGTCGGCGTTTTTGAGGGCGATGTTGAGCAGGTTTTTCTGGCCAGTGGCCTGGTAGTGGGCCACGGCGGCCTCGTAGAGGTGGCCCGAGTTGTAGAGCTCGTGGCTCAGTTCGCGCTCCTTTTCCCACCGCTCCTTCCCGGCCCAGGCGTGCGGGTGGGCCGGGTCGATGGTGCGGGCGGTGTAGAGGTAGCCGTCGGGCTCCTGAGCGGCGGCCACCTTGGCAATCAGCGCGTCCACGTATTCGCGCAGGTGCTCGTCGGGGTACAGGCTGAGCGAGTACGACGCGCCCTCGATGGTTTTGTAGATGTCGGTATCGTCGAAGGGATAGGTCGTGGCAAACTTGCCCGACTTGGCGGCCGCCATCTCGAAGTTCTTCACCCGGTTCGTCGCCTCGCAGCGCTGAAACGAGGCGGGAATGGTCACGTCGGTGTTGGTTTTGAGGCGCGGCAGCCAGAAGTTGTCGGCCAGCTTCACCTGCGTGAAGGGCACGGGCCGGATGGGGTAATCGGCCACGGCCTGGGCGCGGGCCGAACCAGCCCCTGCCGCTAACGACGTAGCCAGCAGAAAGGAACGCAAGAGGTACTGCATAGAATGCGGGTGATTACTGACCTTCAAAAACGACGCAACCACAAAATCTTAATCGCAGGACTGCACAATCGTTTGTGTAAATTAACAATCTAAAATCCACATCTGCGCGCGCGGCCTCCTGGCACACCCCTCTCCTACCCCAAACCTCGCTTGCGAAGCGTATTTTATTTCGCTCGCCACAATGGGCTTCACGCTTCGCCGCGACGGCATTGCTGCCGGTATTTCGCGCCCACCAGCGGCCAGCGACGGCTAACCACCTAAGTAGCCCATAGCCAACCCAGAGCATGACCTCAGCACCCGCTGCTTCCTCCCATCCTCACGTTTGGCACGCCCGCAACTCAGCGGCGGCCAGCTTCAAACTCGCGCCATTCGGCGCGGTGCGCGTCGAGTTCGGCGGGCGCAATCGCATAGGCGGTGCAGGCTTCGGCCTGGTTCATCAGGCCCTGGTCGACGGCGTTGAGGACGGCCCAGACCTTGAGCTTACGCTCGGCGAGCTGCTCGGCGGTGGCGGCGGGCTCGGGGCGGCCGTCGGTATCGAAGAGGTCGGAAGTCGGGTAGTTGCTCATGGTGTGGGCAAGATGCGCCGGCGACAATTAGGGTAGCGTGAATATCGGGCAGATTGGCCATTTTTATCGACCGACGGCCATCGACTGCTCCGAATTGGCGAAAGGAATGACGGTTTTCACGCCGACGGCCGTTGCGGACCACGACTGCACGATGGCATCGCCCGCCCGCCCGCGGCTTGCGATGCCGGTGCGCGGCCTTATTTCCACCGGCTGAAAAAAGCGTCGAACGCCTCGCGGTAGCCGTCGCTCACGGGCAGGGTTTCGCCGGCCAGCTGCACCGTGCCGCGCCCCACCGACTGCAGGTGCCCCAACCCCACAATGTAGCTGCGGTGGATGCGCATGAACTGGCGGCCGGGCAGTTTCTCCTCCATGCTGCGCAGGCTGGTGAGCGAAAGCAGCGGCCGCGCCTGGCTGGCCAGATGCACCTTCACGTAGTCCTTCAGGCCCTCCACGTACATAATATCGGCCAGGGCCACGCGCACCAGCTGGTACTCCACTTTCAGGTAGATGTGGTCTTCCTCCGGTGGGTTGGTGAACTGGTGGGTTGGTGAATTGATTGGGGCGGGAACGGCCACCGGGGCAGGCATTTCGCTGGCCTGCTTCATCTCGAAATACGCCCGGGCCTTGAGGGCGGCGCGCAGAAATTCCTGGTAGTCGAAGGGCTTGAGCAGGTAGTCGAGCGCATCGACACGGAAGCCTTCGAGGGCATATTGGTTGAAGGCTGTGGTGAAGATGACGCGCGGGCCGTGCTGCAGCACCTTGGCCAGCTCCAGCCCGCTCAGGTCGGGCATCTTGATGTCGAGAAACAGCAGCTGGGCATCGGGCCGCTCGTGCAGCGAGCGCAGGGCGGCCACGGCACTCTCGTGCCGCCCCACGAGGCGCAGAAACGGCGTCTTTTCAATAAAAGAGCAGACCAGGCCCAGGGCCAGGGGCTCGTCATCGACGGCCACGCAGTTGATGACGAACGGGACGGCGGGCGTTACAAATTCAGGTGCAGGCATACTTCGTATTCGTTAGCGGCGGTGCGGGGATTCACGCGCACGGAGTGGGCGCGCGGGTAGAGCAGGTCGAGGCGGCGCTGGGTGTTCACCAGGCCAATGCCGCCGGGCTCGTCGTCGGCGTCGGCATCGGCGGGCCGGTCGGGAAACACGGTATTGCGCACGCACAGCGCTACGGTGCTGGCCGTGGGCTGGCGCAGCTCGATGCTGATGACGCTGGGCGCGGTGGCGCTCACGCCGTGCTTAAAGGCATTCTCGACGAAGGGCTGAAACAGCATGGGCGCGATGAACGGGTCGGGACTGAGCGGGTCGGGCCGCTCGAAGCGCACCTGCACCTTGGTGGTGAGGCGCAGGTGCATGAGGTCGATGTAATCCTGCAAAAAGCTGATTTCCTGACTCAGGCGCGTGTGCCCGGCCGGCGACTCGTACAGCACGTAGCGCATCATGCGCGAGAGGCGGTGCAACGCCGCGCGGGCCTGGTCGCCGTCGAGAATGGTGAGGGCGTAAATGTTGTTGAGCGTGTTGAAGAAGAAGTGCGGGTTAATCTGGGCCTTGAGCAGGCTGAGCTCAGTAGCCACCTGGCGGCGTTCCAGCTCCAGCCGGCTTTCGGCGTCGCGCTGGCCTTTTTGCATGGCCGCGAGGCTGGTGGCAATGCCCAGCACCAGCAGCGTGATGAGCAGCACGCCGGTGTTGAAGAGCGGGGCATTCTCTTCGGGCCCCGGCAGCGGGTGCGGGCGCGGGCCCGACCACGGGTTGGGCGGGTTGAGAACGGCCTCGCGGGCGGT
>NZ_BAAGZM010000299.1:0-5068 GCF_054778495.1 Hymenobacter agri | reverse complement strand
GGCCGGCGTTGGAGCCCAGCGCCGCACCCGTCACCGAAATCGGGGCCTCGGTGCCGGCCGAGCCACCAAACGTGACCGTCAGAAACGCCGTGACGAGCTGCGAATACAGCTTCGAGCGCGGCACCACGCTGCCCTCGCGGGCCGTGTTGTAGATGATGGGCGCGATGCCCCGCCCCAGCTGCCCGCCCAGAAACAGCTTGGTAAACAGCGCCGTGAGCCCAATGCCCACCACCGGGTACAGCGACAGCGCAAACACCCGGTTAGGCTCCGTGATGCCATCGCGCAGCAGTTGCTGGCCCCAGCGTACCGACGTTTTCAGCAGCACCGCCGCCAGGCCGGCCCCGGCCCCCACCAAAATGCTCAGAATGAGCATGTACATCCGTTCGCTGATGTGGCGCGCGCGCCAGACCAGCAGCGGGCGCAACAGGCGGTGAACGGCGTGGTGGGGCATAAGCGGCGGCGATAGATGAACGCATTTGAAGCAACGCAAATTTTAGGCCGACGGATGCACGCCGGCCCCGAAATGCGGCGGCGCTGCTAGCGTTCCCCGGGCGAGCGGCTCAGGCCGTAGCTCTGCTTGAGGTGCTGTGCCAGCTTGGGCAGGTTGGCATCGTGCGGGTACAACAGGTTGCGCCACAGGCTCTGAATGAGCAATAGGAGCTGTAGGGTCGTCAGCTCGGGGCTGGGCGCGCCCACCTCGATAAACGCCTGCTTCAGCAGGTTGTCGATGGGGCTCATGAAGCGCTGGAAATATTTCTGCACCAGCGGCCGGTTGAACTCCTTATCCTGCATCTTCCAGAAGTCGGGTTCGTCGTGCACCAGCTTGTAGGGCAGGTCGATGACGTTTTCGATGAGCACGCGCGGGTCTTTCTCGGCCAGAATGCCGCGGTTGGCTTCCACAATGCGGCGGAAGCCTTGCTTGATGAGGTACTCGAAAAGCTTTTCCTTGCTCAGGAAGTATTTGAACAACAGTGCCTCCGATACGCCCGCCTGCCGGGCAATAAGGGCCGTGGAGGTGTTATCGTAGCCTTTCTCGCCGAAAAGCTGCAGGGCTGCCTGCTCGATTTTGGAATGACTGGTCATGGCCGGGCCCGGATGAATGAAGCAGCAAATAACGGCCTGAATACGCAAAAACAGCCCACCCAGCCGCAAATCGGGCCCTGAGCTGCCCGAACCCTGGCCGCCCCACCCCCCGCATAAGCGAAACAGCCGGCTGCATCGACAGGGGTCGATGCAGCCGGCTGCAACACGTTGAAACCCGGATAACGTAGCTCCCTGCGAGCAGGAAGACCGAACGGCTTTCAACCAAATATTCTCCGGATGGGGTGGGAGGCACCCGGAAAAAAGAGTAGGAATTGTTGGGAATTAGAAACCGTCAGTGGGGTGGTTTCCGGTAGTGCGAGCAAAGGTAGGCTAACAATTGGCGCTGATGCTTGAGTAGGGCCTCACTTTTGAGTAAGCGTACACTCACCAAGCTTGCTGTCAGGCCAATAATTTCCTGCAATCGAATGCGGAAACCCTACAGCTCCATGATATCCTCGTTCCAGAGAGTCGGCTCGGCTTCGATGAACTCGTTCATCATGTCGACACATTCCTGCAAATCGCAGTCGACCACTTCTACGCCGTGGCTTTCAAGAAAGGCCCGCGACTCGCCGAAGGTGCGGCTTTCGCCCACCATCACCTTCGGGATTTTGAACTGCACGATGGTGCCAGCGCACATGTAGCAGGGCATCAGCGTGGTGTAGATGACGGTGTCGCGGTAGCTGCGCTGGCGGCCGGCGTTGGTGAGGCAATCCATTTCGCCATGCTTGATGGCGGAGTCTTCCTGCACGCGCTTGTTGTGGCCCTGGCCAATGATTTTGCCGTCGCGCACGAGCACCGAGCCGATGGGAATACCTCCCTGCGAGCGACCCAGGCGGGCTTCGTCGATGGCGGCTTGCATGAATTCGTCTTTATTGGGGTGGTTTTGCATGGGTTTAAAATGAGTGAGTATTGGAAGTTCGTCAGTCAACCTGAGCGGAGCGAAGGACCTTCTCACGTCAGAACAATTTGTTCAAACGTGAGAAGGTCCTTCGCTCCGCTCAGGTTGACAGGCGTTACCTAACGAGCGCAAATGCCCTTATAGGGGCAGTATTCGCATTTCGTGAAGTCGTCGGTTTTGCGGATGGGCTCGGCGGGGTCGAGGATGCGGAGCGCAATTTTACGCACCAGCTCCTCGGAAACCTGCACGAAGTCTTCGCCGCCTTCGGTGAGGAAGCTGAGGTCGGCTGAGAGCAGGCCTTCGTTGATGTTGCGCAGGGAGAGGATGGACGTGTCGGCCGTTTCACGCTTGGCAGTGTGGGCCAGCATGAGGCGGTAGAGCCAGAGCTGACGCACCTTGTCGGCGCTGCTGCTGGCTTCGTGCAGAAGGCGGTCGGTGGCTTCGGCGGGGCTGAGCTTGTTGCCGGAGCCGCGCAGCTGCAGGTCGCGCCGCTCCACCTTGCCCGATTTGTAGTCGACCACGCGCAGGCGGCCGTCGGGCAGCTCGTCTACGCGGTCGGCGAAGCCGAACAAGCGCACAGCCAACTGCTCCGTCTGGCCCGGCACGTCGACGAAAACGGTGGCGGCCAGCTCTTTCTCCAGCCCAAACAGGCGGATGGGCAGCAGGCCGGGCTGCTCGGTCAGGCTTTCGAGCAGGCGCACCACGAGGCGCGTGGCTACCTGACCGTACACGTAGTTCAGGCCTTCTTCGGCGCGGGCGTGCTTTTCGGTTTCTTCCTGGCGTAGGGCCTTCTGCACCTCGGCCGGGGCCTGGCGAATGAGCTCGGGAATGTCATCGGCCGTGATGGGGCGGGCATCCTGGGCGAAGGGCTGCATGAGGTTTTCCAGCGCCTCGTGCACCATGGTGCCGAAGCTGCTGGCTTCCAGGGTTTCCTCCACGGTGTCGTTTTCGTGGAAGCGGGCCACCTTCGAGAAGTAGAAGCGCAGCGAGCAGGCCAGAAAATCGTTCAGGCGCGAGGGCGAGATGTTGCGCTCCAGCACGCCGCGCAGAGCCGCCAGCATCTCGGGGTCTTTTTCGAGAATGAGGTCGCCGGCGGCTGAGTTAGGAGTTACGAGTGGAGAGTGAAGAGGTAAATCGCCAACTCCTAATTCTTCACTCTTCAGTCTTAACCCGGTTTCGGGCACCGAAACCGTCAGGTCTTCCAGCACCAGTTGCGGGTTTTGCGGCAGCAGGTCGTTTTCCAACTGCAGCAGAAACCGGCTGCGCTCGCCGCTTTTCATGCCCTCGGCGCCGGGCAGCACGTGCACCAGGTCCACGCGTTGGGCCCGTTGGAGCAGGCGCCAGAAGTTGTAGGCCGTGATGGCCTCGGCATCGGCGTAAGTGGGCAGGTTGGCGGTAGTGAGGACGTCGTAGGGAAAGAGCGACTGCTGCTTTTTGGGGGCCGGCAGCACGCCCTCGTTGCAGCTGAGGATGATGAGGTGGTCGAAATCGAGGGCCCGGGTTTCGAGCAGGCCCATCACCTGCACGTCGGCCAGCGGCTCGCCCGAGAAGGGCAGGCGGGTGCGGCCCATCTGCTCGTACAGAAACCGCCGGAACGAGCGCACCGACAGGCGCTGCTCGCGGCAGTCGAAGGCCGAATCGAGCTGCTTGACGAGGGTGTAGAACAGGTAGAGGTATTCGGCTTCGATGCCCGACTGCTGGCTGGCATAAACCTGCTTGAGCAACTCAATCAGCGTGTTGCAGGCGGCAATAATGTCGTCGCAGTTATCCCAGGTTTTGAACAGGGCCTCGATGAGCGGGTGGTGGGCGCCCATGCGTAGCAGCTCCTCGGCGGGCAGCAGCACGGCGTTCACGCGCACAATTTCGCGGCAAATCTGGTCCAGAATGCCGTGGTACTGTGGCTCATCGGCCTGGCGGTCCTGCCACTGCTGGTAGCGGCGCAGGAAGGGGTGCGACAGCAGCTTCGTCACGGCAAGGTGGTGGTAGCGCGGCACGCCATAGCCGGTTTCGGAGCTGCCTTCGCGGATGCCAGTGAGGTGCACCTCGAACAGCAAATCGACCAGGTTGAACAGGGGCGTGGCCTGGAAGCTCAGGCCCATGGTCACGTTGTATTCGGGCACCTCGTCGGGCGGCAGCCCGTGCAGCACGGGCAGTAGCAGGGTTTCGTCGGGTAGCACCACGGCCACGGTGGCGTCGGGGTGGTTGCGGCGGGCTTCGGCCAGCAACTGGCCGGCCAGCTTGCCCTGCATGCTGGGGTTGGCCACGCCGAGGTAGCGCACGTGGTGGGGCTGGCCGCGCAGGTATTCCACGCCGCCGCCGAAGTTGTCGAGCGGCAGCTTCCACTGCTCGTAGTAGCGGCGCAGGTGCTGGCCGGCGCGGTTGGGCGAGTTCTTTTCGAGGTAGAAGGGGTCGGCATCGAAGCGCACTTCGGCCCGGCCCACATTCAGCAGCAGCCGAATGAGTTTTTCTTCGGACTGCGACAAATTGCCCAGCCCCACGAACACGTGCATGGCCGGCGCGGGCGCAGCGGGGTCTTTCAGGGTTTTTTTCAGCTTTTCCACGGCGCGGCGATAGGCCAGGCCGGGATAGGCGAGGTGGTTGGCCAGCATGCGGCGCTTCAGCTCGTGGTACACCCGCTCCAGCTGGTTCCAGAAGCTGAAGGAATGTGCGGCGGCCAGGCTTTTGGGCGGTAGCTCGGCCAGGTCCCAGCGCTCGAGGGCCTTGGCTTCGCTCAGGTATTCGAACACCTTGTGGGTGTCGGCCAGGTTCTGGTCGAGGTTGGAAAAGTCGTTGAGCAGCAGCCCGGCCCAACCCACAAACTGGTCGAAGTCGAGCTTGGTGTCGATGCCCTTGAGAATGTCGTAGAGCAGTAGCTGCAGGGCAATGGGCTCCTCCACCTGCACGCCGGCCAGCTCCACCATGTAGTCTTCCATGGCGGCTACGCGCGGGGCCCACAGCGGGGCCGCGCCGGGCAGGGCCAGCGCCAGCTCATTTTTCAGATACACCACGGCGCGGCGCGTGGGCACTATGACGACGAGGTCGGACAGCTCGTCGAGCGGGCCTGAGCCGTAGCGGTCGAGCAGCTCG
>NZ_BAAGZM010000298.1:0-5082 GCF_054778495.1 Hymenobacter agri | reverse complement strand
GCGGTAGCGCAAACGGGCGAAGTAAGGCCGGCCTTAGCCGCGGGCCGGGCGGGCCTCGGCGCTACGGCAGCAGCGGGCTACCAGGCCATCAACTGGCTCAGCAATGGGCTGCTGCCGCTGACGTCGCTATTGGCACTGCCCGCCTTGTTGCGACTGCTGCACCAACGGACCACCGTAGCCAGCGCCCTGAGCCGCGTGCCGCCGCGATGGCTCGGGCTGGGCCTGTTCGCCCTGCTTATGCTGGTGAACCTGCCCAGCTACTGGGCCACCGGCGGCATGATGCCCTTGCGTGCCCGTACTGCCGTGTGGCTGCTGTTTCTCGTCGGCTGGTCGGGGCTAGTGCTGGCCTCGCTGGGGGCAGCCACGCGGCGCTGGCCTGGTTTGCATGGGCTGGCCGCTGGCTGGCCCCGGCCGGTAGCGGCCTTGCTGTGGGCGGGTTTGCTGCTGGCCTTCGGCACCGACCACAACGTGCGGCTGATGCACCCGCTGGCGGGCGTAGGCAGCAATGCCGTGGTAGTGGCTTACCGCGACTGGCTCAGCGGCGATGCGGCCCGCTACGACCAGCAGCAGCGCGCCCGCTACCAATTGCTGCGCCGTCGTTCGTCGCAGCGCATATGCCTGCGGCCGCTCGTAGCAGAGCCCCCAACGCTGCTGTACTACGACATCACGACTGACTCTGCATACTGGGGCAACCAGGTGTATGCCCGATATTTTGGGCATCGGGCAGTGTGGGTGGGGCCGGGCGGCCACCTCCCCTACCCATAAGCATGCTCTGAATCTGGGCTTCAGATGGCAAACGGCTCGCCGCGCAGCGCCTGCCGCTTCAGCAGCGGGCACACTTTGTAGCGCTCGTCGTGGGTATCCTGCCACAGGGCTTCGAGCACGGCGTACACGCGCGCCACGCCGATGGCGTTGGCCCAGGCGAAGGGGCCGCGCGGGTAGCTGGTACCCAGCTGCATACCTAGGTCGACGGCCTGCATGGTGGCGGTACCTTCCTGCACGGTGAAGCAGGCTTCGTTGATAATCTGGCAGATAACGCGGGGTGTAACCAGGCCCACGCGGTCGGCCACCACACGGTAGTCGGTGCCGAGGGCGGCGCAGGTTGCGGCCAGCTTTTCGCGGTCGGCTTCGTCGTAGAGGCTCACTTCAAGCAGGCGGCGATTGAGGAGCGTGGGCAGGCCGCAGAAGCCGAAGAGGAGAGTGCGAGGCGAATCATTTTCCGCGGCCCACTGACTTTCGGTTAATGATTCCTTGAGGGTAACATCTACGAAAATCGGGAAAGTTGGTGCTTCGATTACCTGCCAGTGTGTAGCACCTGTCCAAGGCTCACCGAAACAAAAAGCAACTTCGGCAACGGTGGCGGCTTTTGTAATAGTAGCCTGCACTGGCTCCCAGTCGCGGTCATAGGATGTAGAGATGAACGTGTACTCGTGCGCCGGGCCGAACTTCTCGCGGAATTCCGCTTCGATGTGGCCGCCATCAATGACCAGAATGTGCATGGTTTCGGTAGTTACTTTGGGCCAAAGATACCCTAACGAACTCCGCATTATGGCCCACCAGATTATCCTCACCGACCAGGCGCCCGCGCCCATTGGCCCCTACTCGCAAGCCGTGAAGGCGGGCAACACTGTGTACGTTTCGGGCCAGATTCCGCTCGACGCCGCCGGACAGCTGGTAGAAGGCGACGTGGCCGCCCAGACCCATCAGGTGCTCAAGAACCTGACCGCCGTGCTGGCCGCCGCCGGCCTTTCGCTCACCGACGTGGTGAAGTGCAGCATTTTCGTGAAGAACCTCGGCGACTTCGCCACCATCAACCAGGTGTACGGCTCGTACTTCGACGAAGCCACCGCCCCGGCCCGCGAAACCGTGGAAGTGGCCCGCCTGCCGCGCGACGTGCAAGTAGAAATTTCGTGCATCGCCGTGGGCGCATAATATCCGGCCGGCGCGGGCGTTGGTGGTGTTTCATTTTCACTTCAAACCCTTCGCATGAAAGAACTTGGACTCGGCCTGCTCATCATTGGGCTTATTTCGCTGGTGCTGCCGCTGATTAACCCCAACGCGCACTACGTTTTCCTGAACTGGATAACCAACTGGGGCCCGACGGTGGCCTGGGTTATTCGCGGCGGCATCACGCTGCTGGGCCTGGCGCTGTGGCTGGGCTTCAAGAATAGAGACTGAAACCGTCTGTCATCCTGAGCGCAGCGAAGGACCTTATCACGTTAGCGCAAATCGTTCGAGCTTGATAAGGTCCTTCGCTGCGCTCAGGATGACAGACGGGAAGCCTTACCTTTGCAGCGCGTTCCGAACCCCGGGACGCGCTTTTCATTTGTTATGGCTGAAAGAGAAGTTCGGGTGCGTTTCGCGCCTTCCCCCACCGGCCCGCTGCACATTGGCGGCGTGCGCACGGCCCTGTATAACTACCTGCTGGCCCGCAAGCTGGGCGGCAAGATGCTACTGCGCATCGAAGACACCGACCAGAACCGCTTCGTGCCCGGCGCCGAGCAGTACATCCTGGACGCCCTGAACTGGGTGGGCATCGTCATTGACGAAGGCCAGGGCGTGGGCGGCCCCCACGGCCCATACAAGCAGAGCGAGCGCAAGCCCATGTACAAGCAGTATGCCGACCAGCTCATTGCCAGCGGCCACGCCTACTACGCCTTCGACACGGCCGAGGAGCTGGATGCCATGCGCGCCCGCCTGCAGGCCGCCAAGGTACCCAACCCGCAGTACAACAGCATCACCCGCGCCCAGATGCGCAACTCCCTCACCCTGCCCGAGGACGAGGTGAAGCAGTTGCTGGAGAGTGGCGCGCCCTACGTGATTCGCCTGAAAGTACCCCGCAAGGAGGAAATCCGCTTCCAGGATTTGATTCGCGGCTGGGTGGTGGTGCACTCTTCGGCCGTGGATGACAAGGTGCTGATGAAGTCGGACGGCATGCCGACCTACCACCTGGCCAACATCGTGGACGACCACCTGATGGAAATCTCGCACGTCATCCGGGGCGAGGAGTGGCTGCCCTCGGCACCGCTGCACGTGCTGTTGTACCGCTACCTGGGCTGGGAAAGCACCATGCCGCAGTTTGCCCACCTGCCCCTGCTACTGAAGCCCGACGGCACCGGCAAGCTGAGCAAGCGCGACGGCGACCGCCTGGGCTTCCCGGTGTTCCCGCTGGAGTGGCACGGCACCGACGCCGAAACCGGCGAGCCCACCGTGAGCCGCGGCTACCGCGAAGACGGCTACCTGCCCGAGGCGCTGGTGAACTTCCTGGCCTTCCTGGGCTGGAATCCCGGCACCCAGCAGGAGATTTTCTCGATGGACGAGCTGATTCAGGCCTTCTCGATTGAGCGGGTGAGCAAGTCGCCGGCCAAGTTCGACCAGAACAAGGTGAAGTGGTTCAACGAGCACTACCTGCGCGCCAAGCCCAACGCCGAGCTGGCCCCCTACCTGCTGAGCGCCCTGCAGGAGCACGGCATTGCCTGCGACCAGGCCAAAGCCGAGCAGATTGTGGGCGTGATGAAGGAACGCGTGAGCTTCCCCAACGACTTCTGGCAAGAGGCCAAGTACTTCTTCCAGGCCCCCACAGAGTACGATGAGGCCGTTATCAGCAAGAAGTGGAGCGCCCCCGTGGCCGCCGCTCTCACCGCCTACGCCGACGCGCTACCCACAGCCCCCGAGGTGTCGGCCGAAGGCCTGAAAACCTTGTTCAACGACACGATGGCGGCCCAGGGGCTCAAGCCCGGCCAGGTGCTGCAAGCCCTGCGCGTGGCTGTAACCGGCGCCGCCGCCGGCCCCGACCTGTTCGAGACGCTCGTGATTTTGGGCGTGCCCGAAGTGGCCCAGCGCCTGCGCACGGCCGTGGCCAATATTCCGGTGGCCGCCTAGCCAGCTGACAGCCTTCCGGCTTGTTTCTGCGGAGGCCCGGTGGGCCCGATTGTACGATGCCTTTGCTGCTTCCTGATGGAACGTGGCAAAGGCATTGTGCCTTATGGCCCAGCCACGAAGCTTGGGGGTTGTTGTGGTCCGGTTTGCCTGTACATTTGAGCTTGGGTGAATACCCGTTTCTGGAAACTCAATAATGGTAAGGTCCGATTCAGGTCGGGGAAGTGGTATGCTGATGCGGCCGGCAACAGGGCAATGTAGCGGAACGCCGCGGTGGTGCCGCCGGCTGCTGGGCACCGCGCTGACGGTGGCGCTACTGCTGAGCCGGGCCCCAGTCGCCCTGGCCCAAGGGGTGCCCGAACTACTCACCGATACTGCGCAGCTCGACCCGAACTGGCACGTCGGCGTTTCGCCCTCGGCCCGTACGCTACACGTCAGCCACGCCCGGCGCGCCGATAGCATTCGCGCCCAACTGGCGGCGCATCCGCAGCCCGATAGTGCCCGCGCAGTATTACTTTCTCACCTGGCCGATGAGCTTGCCACAACCGACATGCGCGGGTCGGGGCAGCCGCGCCGGGCGGCTTACGAGGTGGCCCGCCGCGTGGGCAAGCCCGATTTGCTGGATGAACTGGCGCTGGACCTGGCCGACTATCACATTGCCCTGGCTCAATACGATTCGGCACGCCTACTGCTGGCCGAGGCCCAGCGACTATTCATCCGGCAGCACGACCTGGGCGGGCAAATGCGCTGCCTGGGCCGCTACGCCCGCATTGCCGACCAGCAGGGCCAGTTGGCTGAGGCCCTGGGCTATTGCCTGCGAGGCATGGCCATGAGCTCGAGCGGCGACCAGCGCCGCTTTCATACCAGCCTTAAGATTCACGCGGCCAGTCTCTACACCCGCCTGGGCGAGTATGCCTCGGCCGATGCGTACCTGCACGAGGCCCTGGCCGTGGCCCGCAAAAATCAATACCCCGACCGTATTAATTTGATAATGACCGAGCTGGGCGAGCTTGCCCGGCGACAAGCACAATGGAATAAAGCCCGCCATTACTATAGCCTGAGTATTGCCGTGAGCCGCCAGATTGGCGTGGTTGACGAAGCCACCATCCGCTCGGTGCGCTTTCACCTGGCCGATGTGACCGACCGCCTGGGCCAGCATGCGGCGGCGCTCGCCCAGGGCCGCGCCGCGCTGCACGAAGCCAC
>NZ_BAAGZM010000297.1:0-5101 GCF_054778495.1 Hymenobacter agri | reverse complement strand
ACGGCGCCGCCTGGGCCTCGACCGGCCACTTTTCTACGTTGGGCGCTCGGCCCGCGGGGCCTGGCAATGGCGCGGGTGGCACAACCAATATCATCGCTGGCTACTGGCCTTGCTCCGCGGCGACCTGGGCCGCTCATTTCGCTCGGGTGCGCCGGTGGGGCAGCAGCTGCGTCAGGCTCTCGCCTTCACTTTGCCGGTAACGGGCGCCGCCGCGGTGCTGGCGGCACTCATTGCCGTGGCGTTGGCAACCTGGCTGGCCGCTACCCCCCGCTGGCAGCCACCGGTGCGCGCAGTGTTGATAGGCTGGCACGCGGTTCCGCTGTTTTTGTCGGCCCTGGGCCTGCTACTGCTGTTCGCTAATCCTGAAATGCTCAACTGGTTTCCCGCCGATGGATTCGTGCCCGATGCAGACCTCCTCCCGCAGTTGGTGCTGCCCATTGCCGCGCTGGTGCTGGCAGCGGTGCCCGAGCTCACGCTGCAGCTCGAAGCGGCGCTGGCACATGAGCTCACACAGCCCTACATCCTGACGGCTCGCGCCAAAGGACTGCCGACCGCGGCAGTAGTGCGCCACCACGCCCTGCGCAACGCATTGCTGCCAACCCTGGCCCAGTTGGCCGAGTTGCTGCCCGCGATGGTGGCGGGCGCGGTAGTGGTAGAAGCCATTTTTGCGCTGCCCGGCACGGGCCGCCTGCTGGCCGAAGCCGCGGCTTCCCGCGATTATCCCCTGCTTATTGGGGGTGTTTTGCTGGTGGGCACTACTCGCTTGCTTTCGTTGCTGCTGGCCGATTTAAGCTATTCATGGGCCAACCCACGCATTCGATGGAGCGCCTGACATCAATTTTCAGCTTTTTCAAGGCTTTGAGCCGGGGGAAGCAACTGGCCGTACTGTGGCTATGCCTAGTAGCGCTGCTTGCCGTTGCAACTCCGCTTTTACCCCTGCCTTTCTCTCCCGGCGTGCCCGACCTGGCCCACGTGGCGGCGCCGCCGGCCGCTATCAGCCAACACTGGCTGGGTACCGACGCCCGCGGCGGCGATGTTCTCAGCGGCGTGCTTTTCGGCACCCGCACGGCAATGCTGCTCACGCTGCCAGCCGCTCTGTTGGCGGCTTCGCTGGGTGCACTGCTGGGTGGCGCCGCTGGTTTCTGGGGCAATCATCTGCGCATCGGACTACCTTGGCTTGGCTTGGCCGGCTTTCTGCTGGCGTGGGGGATGGGGTATCTGCTGGCGGGCGCAGCTATTGGGGCTGGGGCGCTGGCGGTACACTGGCTCGGGCGCCGACGCCCACGATTTGCCGTGCTGCCGCTCGACTCATTGGTGCTGGCCGCCGCCAGCGGCCTCGATACCGTACCGCGGCTGGTATTGGTATTGGGCCTGACGGCGACGAGTGGCTTGACTTTGGAAGGGCTGGGTATGGTACTGGGGCTTACCTCCTGGGCAGGGGCAGCTCGTTTGGTACGAGCGCGCATGCTGGCCATACAAGCCACTGCTTTTGTCGAAGCGGCGCGGGCCAGCGGCCTCTCGCCTGCCCGGGTGTGGTGGCGCCATGCACTGCCCCACGCACTGCAACCGCTTCAAACCGCTTTTCCGCTTAGCCTGGCTGGGTTACTGGCCCTCGAAAGCACACTCTCGTTTTTAGGAGTAGGGCTACCTCCGGAAGTGCCTAGCTGGGGTCAGCAGCTTGCTACGGCTCGCCAACAGCCCCAGGCGTGGTGGGCACTCCTGTTTCCGGCTGCAGCACTTTTTTTAACGATGCTATCCGCAAACACCTTATCCAGCAAAAATGCGCTATCCGCGTAGGGTTGTCAGTTCCAGCCTCAGCTGTTGGGCCGCCCTACCAACTATTTCCGAGAGCTATACACCAAGGCGCGCCCGCTACTCCATTACCTGAGTACGCCCTCATCACGGCCATTGCATGCTTCTACTCCAATTGTAGCTACGCCGCGCATCATTGCAATCAGCAATAGCTTACATCGGACTGCTCATGTCACGATTATTCGCTTTTGTGAGTAAGTAGCGAAGTAGTAAAAACACACGGCTTAAATTTAAATAATTACAAAACAGCTAGTTAATGAATTTAGTAAAATTTACAAAATTGTGAAAATATAATCTTTAATACATTTTTTATTTATTTTTTAATTTAAACCAATGTCTGAAATAACCCCAAACTGTCCTTTTTATCTCCTGACAGCGCCGGTAATATTGTATAACCATATCAGCCGCCCCTGCTCAACGTCTAGCTGGTAGGTCGTTTGAACTGCTATTGTTATGTATCTGCTAGTATATCCTTCCCTGACAACCTCGCCCCAGGCTAAAAGCTTGTCACATTCGGCGCGGCAGGCTGCCGTTGGCGTCGACTTTGTAACGCCCGACGGCACCATTGTGCCGCGTGCGGCAGGCGAAGCGGCCCTACTTGGCCACACGGCCGTGTTGATTGGAGGATTATTGGTAGGCTACTGGTCCTGATTTTTTGGTCTCGCGGAACTGTACCGACAGCTCCACAAACACACTCCTTCACTTTCTACGCTACTGCATCTGGTATATTATACAGCTACCCTCATTTAGTATCTACCGTTACGCAACGCTTTTTTCTACCCTTGCCGATTATTTCGGCTTGTCTGAAACCCGCCGTCTACCCCGGCGGGTTTTCCTTTTATAGCTGTTGATGTTCAGCCCACGGCGGCATTAGCGGAAACGTCGTCACTTTGCTGGCTAACCAAGGCAATGCCTTCGGCCAGCGAATGCGGCTGGTAACCCAGCTCACGCCGGGCTTTCTCAATCCGAAAACCTGTGCGGGCCGGCCGGCGAGCGGGCTGCGTGAAGGTGCTGGCATCGACACGCTCAATGAGCGAGGCATCGAGATTAAAGTGGGCGGCTACGCGCAGGGCCAGGTCATACGGCGTCAAAAACTCATCACCGCTGAGGTGGTAGATGCCCTGGGCCGACTGCTGCGCCAGCAGCCAGCAGCCTTCGGCCAGGTCTTCGGCCAGGGTGGGCGTGCGCCACTGGTCGGCCACCACTTTGATGGGCTTACCGGCGCGCAGCGAGTCGCGCACCCAGAGCACTAGGTTGGTACGGCCGTAGTTGTGGGCCACGCCGTACACCAGCACGGTGCGGGCAATGGCCCAGCGGCCAAGGCTGGCCTGCACCAGGTGCTCGGCAGCCACCTTGCTTTCGCCGTAGAAATTGACCGGGGCCGGCACGGCATCTTCGGCCAGCGGCCCGGCGTCGCCGCCGAACACAAAATCGGTGCTGAGGTGGGTGAGGTGCACGTCGAGAGCGGCGCAGGCGGCGGCCAGGTGCTGCACGGCACTCACGTTGTGCTGCCAGCACGTGGCGCGGTGCAGCTCGCACTCGTCGGCGTTGGTCATGGCCGCGGTGTGAATGACGTGCGTGGGCCGCTCGTGGGCCAGCACTTGCTGCACCTGGAGGGCGTCGCTCACGTCGAGCACAACGAAACGCACATCGGGGTACTGAGCAGCCAGCTTGTTGGGGCCGCGCGAGGTGGCCACCAGCTCCACGCCGGGCTTCTGGTGCAGGCGCGCTACCAGCTTCTGGCCCAGCAGGCCGTTAGAACCAGTGAGCAGAACTTTCATACTCCCGCAATCGTCGTGTTAGCCAGTGGGCTACTCATACTTATAGCCGTAGAGCTGGGTAATTTTCTTCCGCTTCAGCTTTTCTACTTTCATGGTCATCTTGGCGTCGACGGTGGGATGGTCACGGCCATCTTTGGGCAGCTTAGCGATTTTGTCGATGACATCGAGGCCCTGAATAACCTGCCCGAACACGGTGTATTGGCCATCGAGGAAGTGCGCGCCGCCGTGGTTCTCGACCAGGTAGAACTGGCTGATACTGCTGGGCGTGCCGGCCGGGCCGCCCATACGGGCCGCGGCCACGGCCCCATACTCGTGCTTGTGGCCGGGGCCGAGCTCGGCCGGCACGGTGCCTTCATTGGCGCGGCCGAGGCCGTCGTTGGTGGGGTCGGCATCTTTGGAATTGATGTCGCCGCCCTGAATCATGAAGTTGTCGATGATACGGTGGAAGCTGGTGCCATCGTAGAAGCCGCTCTTGGCTTTTTGCAGGAAGTTGGCTTTGTGAAGCGGGGTATCATCGAACAACACGAGGCGGATAACGCCCTGTGCTGTAGTGATGGTAACGACCTCATCTTTCTTGCTTTTGCGTGGGCGCTTGCCGGGTTTGCCGGCGGCCAAGGCGGGGCCGGCCAGCCATAGTATGGCCACCAGACAGAAGAAAGCACGGTGAATTTTTAGAGTCATGAGCACGAAAAGGAGCGGGTGAACAACAAAAATACGTGCCTCCGGCTTCGGGGCGCAACCCGGCCCCAATAGCAGCCAACGTGCGGGCCGGTTGGTGCGTATGGCGACACGCATACATTCAATTTCACTAATGCTCGCTTCCCCTACTCTTTCTGCGCCCGTCCAGCAGGCCTCCACCGGCCACTGGTTCCCGAAGCTGCTGCTGGCGGCCTACGTACTGCTGTTTGCCGTGTGCGCCATCAATCCGGCTGAGCGCGGCACCTGGGTGGCCGAGAACCTACCCATCGTGGCCATTGCCGCTACCCTGACGGTGCTCTACGCGCGCGGCGTGCGGTTCTCGAATCTGGCTTATGCGCTGATGAGCGTACTGCTGTTCATGCACACCATCGGCGGGTATTACACCTTCGAGAAAGTACCGTTCGACTGGTTCAACAACCTGTTCGGCTTCAAGCGCAACATGTACGACCGGGTGGCGCATTTCTCGGTGGGCTTCTACGCCTACGCCATCATCGAATTCACCGACCAGCGCGGCATCATCCGCAACCGGACGGTTTCGTACCTGTTCCCACTGTTTGCTATTGCCACCGTGGCCATGGCCTACGAAATCATCGAGTGGATTTACGCCGTGCAGGCCGGTGGCTCGGCCGGAGCGGCCTTCCTGGGCAGCCAAGGCGACATCTGGGACGCGCAAAAAGACATGCTGGCCGACACCAGCGGGGCCGTGGTGGCGCTGCTGCTTTACGCGCTGGTCGGCCGCGGCCCCAGCCAAGCTAACCGCGACTAGCCCCGGTGCTCGCGGATGCTGGCCAGGATTGCGCGTCCGCCGC
>NZ_BAAGZM010000296.1:0-5102 GCF_054778495.1 Hymenobacter agri | reverse complement strand
GGCCCGCATTCACGGCCTTGGTGTAGTGCTCGGCTTCGATGGAAACGTAGGGCACGGCGGCCGCCGGGGCAGGCGCGGCGGTGGGCGCAGCCCCGGCAGGCAGCGTCACCACCTCGGGCATGATGTCGGCCTTTTCGTCGTGCCAGGAGGTGTAGCCAATGTGCATCTGGTCCATCATGTGGTTCCATTTGCCGCCGGCCAAGGCGTGGTAGCGGGCTTTGATGGCCGCATCGTTGGCAAACAGGGCCCGGGCTTTTTCGGCCAGGGCGTTGGTGCTGGGCTGGTTGGTTTTGGCAGCTTCGCGGTTTAGGGCCACCGTGTAATACAGCTCGTTGAGGTTGGCGCAGGCCTGCACGGGGTGTAGCACGAGCTCGTAGAAGGCGTCGCGGGAGGTGGCGGGCAGCTGCTGATTGATGGCTTCGGCGCGGGTGCGGAGCTGGGTGTAGTCGGCTACTACTTTGGCCCACTCGCCGGTGGCCAAGCTGTAGGTGTTGGCGTCAATCAGCTCGGGCTTGCGGCGGCCGTTGTACTTAGCGTACTTGGCCAGGATGTCGGCAATATCAGCGGCGTATTGTGGGCCAAACTGCTGGCTGGCCCAGCGCTGCGTGTAGGCTGCCACCTGGTCGGCCCCGATTTTGTCGGGGTTCCAGGCGTAGTCGAGGAAAAACGAAATCGGTAGCTCCATGGGCTTGAGGTCGCCCACGTTCACAATCCAAATCTGGTTCACGCCGTGCTCGTAGGCTAGGTGCATTTGCTCGCGCACGCGCGGCAGCGGGTTGGTGTTCAGCCAGCGGTAGCTGCGCGGGCCGCCCACGTAGTCGAAGTGGTAGTAGATGCCGTAGCCGCCGGCGCGGGGCTTCTCCCCCGCTTTGGGCAGCTTGCGCAGGTTGCCCCAGTTGTCGTCGCAAAGCAGCAGGGTCATGTCGTCGGGCACGCGCATGCCCTTGTCGTAGTAGTCCTGCACTTCCTTGTAGAGGGCCCAGAGCTGGGGCGTTTTCTCGGCGGGCCGGTGAGTTTCTTCGGCCAGAATTTTCCGCTGGTCGGCCACGATTTTTTCGAGCAGCGCGATGTTACTGCCCTCGCTCATGGGCTCGTCGCCGTCGCCGCGCATGGCCATGGTCACGATGCTTTCGTGGCGGCCCATGTTGCGGATGCCCTGCCGCCAGAAGCGGCGCAGGGTGGTGTCGTTGGTCTGGTAGTTCCACGGGCCGTGGCCGTAGCGCTTCCACTCCTGCTGGGCGCGCAGCATGGGCTCGTGGTGCGAAGTGCCCATCACGATGCCGTACTCATCGGCCAGCCCGGGGCTGAGCTTGTCGTCGTCGTTGAAGGCGTTGCCCCACATGGCCGGCCACAGGTAGTTGCCGCGCAGGCGCAGCAGCAGCTCAAACACGTGCGCGTACATCTTCGAGTTGATGCCGCCGAATTTTTCCTTCGCCCAGCCCGTGAGAGCCGGCGCTTCGTCGTTCAGGAAAATGCCGCGGTACTTCACCTTGGGCTCGCCCAGCGAGTGGCGGGCCGCCGGAATCAGCAGGGTGGCTTGCGGCTGCACCGGCACATCGGCCCACCAGTACCAGGGCGACACCCCAATCTGCTGCGAGAGGTCGTAGATGCCGTAAATCGTGCCGCGCTTGTCGCTGCCGGCAATGACGAGGGCGCGGGCCACGCCCGGCATCGGGTTCTCCACTACCTGCCGCACAAACACTTCCCACTTGCCCGCCACTCCCGCAACATTTAGCTTCTTGGCCTTCACCAGCGCATCAATCAGCGGGCTTTTGCCCAGCGTGCCGATGAGGACAACTTCCTTGCCGCCGGGCTTTTCGGTGCTGAAGCCGGGCGTGAGCTTGGTGACGCGCTGCACGTCGGCCTGTAGGTCGTGGGCGGCGCGGAGCACGCCGGGCCAGTCCGCCGCGCTGACGTAGATGGGCGCGGTTTTGCCCGCCGCGGCCAGCGTGAAAGCCCCTTTGGCTTTGGTGGCCGATGCCGTGCCCGCCTTCACGGGCAGCACCGCCTGAGCCGGCGATTCAATGGCACCCAAAAGTAGCGCCAGAGCCAACGGAGCAGCTGCTGACCACTTAAAAATTAGAAGCTTCATGAAGTAGCGATAATGGCAGTGGAAAGGAACACGCCCCAATGGCGTCAGACGGGGTAGAGACGCAATATTTTGCGTCTCGTCGTTGAACGATAACGCCTGAACGACCTGCTGACGGCACGGCCCCGGTCGTTCAACGACGAGACGCAAGATGTTGCGTCTCTACACTGTTCTACCTGGCCGCCTGCAGCACGGCCTGCAGGGCCGGCTTGGGCTGGTAGCGGCGGTCGAACAGCAAGGGGTAGCTGGTGCGGCCCCGGATGGGCCAGTCGTTCAGCCAGGAGTCGTTGTCCGTCACGCCCCAGAGGGTGATGCGGTCAATCACGGCGCGGTGCTTGTGGAACAGGGCAAACAGGTCGGCGTAGCGCTTGGTCAGCTGCTGCTGCACCGAGTCGGGCAGGCCGGTGGTGTACACGTTGTATCGGGGGTCAACGCCGAAGGTTTCGGCGATGTCGGCGCCCTGGCGGCGGCTGGGGTTGGGCAGCACGTCGATGTCGAGCTCGGTGAAATTGACGTGCACGCCCAGCTGCGAGAAGGCCACGATGCTGGCCTCCACCTGCTCAATGCTGGGCTTGGTGAGGCCGTAGTGGCCCTGCATGCCGATGGCGGCCACCTTGATTCCCTTAGCCTGCAGGCTTTTCACCAGCTTGATGACGCCGGCCCGCTTTTCGGGGCGGTACAGGCTATAGTCGTTGTAGTACAGCTCCGCTTTGGGGTCGGCCTGGTGGGCGTACTCGAAGGCTTTGGCGGCAAAATCCTCGCCCAGTATTTCCAGCCATTTGGTTTTGCGCAGGTCGCCCTGCTGGTCGTCGATAGCTTCGTTCACCACGTCCCAGCCCGCAATCTTGCCCTTGTAGCGGCCCACCACCGTGCTGATGTGCTCCTGCAGGCGCCTGAGCAGCAGCTCGCGGCTGGCGGGCCGGCCGGCCCCGTCCTCAAACACCCACCTGGGCGTTTGCTGGTGCCACAGCAGCGTATGGCCGATGGTAAACATCTTATTGGCTTGCCCGAAGGCCACGTAGTCGTCGGCGGGCTTGAAGTTGTACTGGTCGGGCTGCGGGTGCACGGCTTCCCACTTCAGCAGGTTTTCGGGGCTGATGGTGTTGAACTGCTGCCGGACGATGGCCGCCGTCCGGGGGTCGCGCCCGCTAATCACGCGGTTGTTGAGGGCGGCGCCCACGTAGAAATCTTTCCGGAAGGCGTCCTTCAACGGCCGGTCGGCCATCGGCCCGAAGCCGAGCCCGAGGCCGGCCAGCGCGAGGTACAACAACGCGTGCTTGCTTTTCATAGAGTAGGCGAAAGGAATGGACGGCCGGGCATGCGCCCCGGTCGGCGCGGGCACTGCTTACTTCAGCTCCAGCACCACCACCGACTGCGGCGGCAGCTCCACGGCCAGGTTGGCGCCGCGCTTTTTGGCGCCCGCGAAGCTGGCCAGCTGCACCGTGTTGGGCTTGTCGAAGGTGTTGTAGTCGTTGACTTTGGCGGAAGTCAGGATGCGGCCGCTCACGGTTTTCCAGCTCACGCCGGGCAGCGCCGTGTCAATTTTCAGGGTTTTGTGCGGGTCGAGGTTGACGAGGGAGATGTGCACGGCCCCGGCCGCGTCCTTCGAGGCCGAGGCATTCAGGGCCGGCAGCTTCTGCCCGTTCAGCTCGTAGTCGGGGCTGCTGAAGCGCAGCGGCAGGTACTGCGCATCCTGGTGCACCTGGTAGAGGTCGAACACGTGGTAGGTGGGCGTGAGCAGCATCCGGTCCTTGTCCGTGAGGATGAGGGCCTGCAGCACGTTCACGGCCTGGGCCAGGTTGGCCCCGCGCACCCGGTCGCAGTGGTTGTTGAAGATGTTGAGCGTGGTGCCGGCCACCAGCGCGTCGCGCAGCGAGTTCTGCTGATACAGGAAGCCGGGGTTGGTGCCGGGCTCCACGTCGGTCCACACGCCCCACTCATCTACCAGCAGGGCCACCTTTTTCTGGGGGTCGTACTGGTCCATAATGGCCGCGTGGCGGGTTACCACGTCGTCCATCTTCAGGCAGTTTTTCAGGGTGTTGAAGTACTGCGCCTCATCGAAATTGGTGGCCGAGCCCTTGCTGCCGGTCCAGCTGCCGGTGGGTAGAGTGTACTGGTGCAGCGTCAGCCCCCACATCTGGTTCAGGGGGATGTTTTTCATGCACGTTTCGGTCCAGTGGGCGTCGTCGCCATTGGCGCCGCTCACGATTTTGCGCAGCGGCGGCGAGCCGGGGAAGTTGTGGGCGAAGGTGGCGTAGCGCTTGTACACATCGGTGTAGTACTCGGCCGTCATGTTGCCGCCGCAGCCCCAGCTTTCGTTGCCGATGCCCCACATCGTCACGCCGTAGGGCGCGGGGTGGCCATTCTGGGCGCGCTGGCGGGTCAGGGGCGTGTCGGCGTTCGAGTTCAGGTATTCCATCCAGCTGGCCATTTCCTCCACAGTGCCGCTGCCCACGTTGGCGGCCAGGTAGGGCGCGCAGTGCAGCAGGCCGCACAGCTCCAGAAATTCGTGGGTGCCGAAGCTGTTGTCTTCCACGGCATCGCCCCACCAGGTATTGATGCGCGGCGGGCGCTGAGCCGCGGGCCCGATGCCGTCGCGCCAGTGGTAGGCGTCGGCGTAACAGCCGCCGGGCCAGCGCAGGTTGGGCACTTTTATCTTGTTGAGCGCCGCCACAATGTCTAGCCGAATCCGGCCCTGCTGCGGCGCTTTTGCGTCCTTATCGGCCCAGAAGCCGCCGTAGATGCAGCGCCCCAGGTGTTCCGAAAAGTGCCCGTAAATGTCGCGGCTGATGCGCAGTTGCCCATCGCCGGGCTGCACGCTCAGTTGTACGGTTTGGGCCGAAATACCGGCCGCGCCGGCCAGGCCCAGCGCCGCCGCCACCACAAGGCGCTGAAATAGATTCATATGCTCAGAAAAACCGTCAGGTAGCTAAATGCCGTCGCGCTCATCGGCAAAGTTGGCGGCGGTGCACCCCGGCCGCCGGGCCACTGGCCCAACGCAGGTGGCGGCCCG
>NZ_BAAGZM010000295.1:0-5106 GCF_054778495.1 Hymenobacter agri | reverse complement strand
CAGCAGCACGCCCTGCATCATCATGAGCAAGCCCCAGCCCTGGGGCGAGGCCGTGGGGTTGGTGGCCACGGCTTGCACCTGCCACACCGACAGCCCGAAGCCCACCTGCGCCCAGCCAAACATGATGGCGTAGCCCACGCAGGCCCCTATCAGCATGAAGCCCAGCAGCAGCAGAATCTGGAGGCCGGGGTGAAGCGAGCGGGACAGGAAACCTTTCATAGCGGGGCGCAAGTTGGGAAGGGTGTAAATTTGCGTAAAATACGCTGACATTTAGTTGGCATCTGTCATCCTGAGCGCAGCGAAGGACCTTATCACGGCTGAACGTTTTGCAGTAAATCAAACGGCGCAAATGTGATAAGGTCCTTCGCTGCGCTCAGGATGACAGTCGCTTTATCAGTAAAAAACTTATCGCATTCCTGTGGTCAACATCGGTCCCAACATTTCGCTTCCCGACTTCCCGCTCCTGCTCGCTCCCATGGAAGATGTGAGCGACCCACCCTTCCGCGCCGTGTGCAAGGCCAACGGGGCCGACCTGATGTACACCGAGTTCATCTCCTCGGAAGGCCTGATTCGGGCTGCCGCCAAGAGCCGCAAGAAGCTTGACATCTTCGACTACGAGCGGCCCATCGGCATCCAGTTGTTCGGCTCCGACATCGAGACGATGGGCGAGTGCGCCGCCATCAGCACCGAGGCCGGGCCCGACCTCATTGACATCAATTACGGCTGCCCGGTGAAGCAGGTAGCCTGCCGCGGCGCCGGCGCGGCCCTGCTCCAGGACATTCCGAAGATGGTGGCCATGACGGCCTCGGTGGTGAAGCACACTCACCTGCCCGTAACCGTGAAAACCCGCCTGGGCTGGGACGAGGGCACCAAAAACGTGGAAGAAGTGGCCGAGCGCCTGCAAGACGTGGGCATTGCCGCCCTCACCGTGCACGGCCGCACCCGCGCCCAGCTCTACAAGGGCGAGGCCGACTGGCGCCTCATCGCCAGCATCAAAAACAACCCGCGCATCAAAATCCCCATCTTCGGCAACGGCGACATCGACTCGCCCCAAAAGGCCGTGGAATATAAAAACCGCTACGGCGTGGACGGAGTGATGATTGGCCGCGCCAGCATCGGCTACCCCTGGATTTTCCGCGAAGTGAAGCACTTCGTGGCTACCGGCCAGCTGCTGGCCCCGCCCACGCTCGAGGAGCGCGTGGCCGCCTGCCAGATGCACTTCGACCGCAGCATCGAGTGGAAAGGACCGAAAGTGGGCATCTTCGAGATGCGCCGCCATTACGCGCACTACTTCCGCGGCCTCGAAGGGGCCAAAGCCTGGCGCACCAGCCTGGTGAACGCCGAAACCCCCGCCGACGTGTACGGGATTTTGCAGGAGATTGCGGCCAGCGACGCCGTGCTAGTGGGGTAGCCGATAGCTAGGTCGTTTGATATACAGAGCGTCATGCTGAGCGTAGCCGAAGCATCTCGCGTGCAGTGGTAATCACATTACTGGCGCGGTAGAGATGCTTCGGCTACGCTCAGCATGACGCTCTTAAGTTTATAACGACGTACTTTTTGCTCTGCCCGGCGTTCTTTGTCGTTGCTACGTTACCGCTTTCATGATTCCGATTTACGAGAAGAAAACCCGCATAAAAATCCTAGTAGCGGCGCTGGCGCTACTCATCGGGGCGGCCACCATCATCTACACCAACCTGCTGGTGAAGCGCGTAGCGGAGCGCGAGCAGCAGCAGATTCAGCTCTACGCCAAAGCCCAGGAGTTCATCATCAACTCGGAGGCCGAGAATACGCTGTTCGTGTTCAACGAAATCATCAATGCCAACGCCACCATCCCGGTCATCCTCACCGATGGCAAGGACATTGTGGGGGCCAAAAACGTGGCCATGCCGCCCCACCTGCCTGAGGCCGACTCGCTGGCCCGCCTGCAGCTGGAGCTGGAGCTGATGAAGCAGCAGCACCCGCCCATTGTGGTGAAGCTGGGCGCGGGCCTGAACAACTACATTTTCTACCGCGACTCGCAGCTGCTGCGGCAGCTCCGCACCTACCCGCTGGTGCAAATTGTGGTGATTGGCTGCCTGGCCGTGATTGCCTATTTCGCGTTCAGCGCCTCGCGCCGGGCCGAGCAAAACCGCGTGTGGGTGGGCCTGGCCAAGGAAACGGCCCACCAGTTGGGCACGCCGCTCAGCAGCCTGGTGGGCTGGCAGAGCTACCTGCGCGAAAGCGACCGATTCCGCGACGAGCCCATTGTGGAGGATTTGGGCAAGGACATCCGGCGGCTCGAAATCATCACCGAGCGGTTCAGCAACATTGGCTCGGTGCCGGTGCTCAAGGACGAAAACCTGCTCCAGACCACGCGCAACGCCATTGAGTACCTGCAAAGCCGCGTATCGAAGAAAGTGAAATTTGCCATCGAAACCGACCTACCGCTCGACACCCCGGCCCGCATCAACGTGCCGCTGTTCGACTGGGTGATTGAGAACATCTGCAAAAACGCCGTCGATGCTATGGAAGGGCGTGGCTCCATCACGCTGCACCTGCGCCGCGTACGCACCCGCCGCACCTGGTACCGCCGCGGTGCCCCGCCCCGGCAGGTGGCCGTCGACATTACCGACACCGGCAAGGGCATTTCTAAAGCCAAGCTCGAAACCGTGTTCATGCCCGGCTTCACCACCAAAAAGCGCGGCTGGGGCCTGGGCCTGGCCTTGGCCAAGCGCATCATCGAGAACTACCACGAAGGCCGTCTCTTCGTGAAATGGAGTGAAGTGGGCCGCGGCACCACATTCCGGGTAGTGCTGAACCAGTGAGTTAAATGGTTGAGGGTTGAATCCTCTTTTCACTCAGCCTTCGACACTCAAAACATAACCCTTCTTCATCGATTCGTAATCTCCACGTAGGCTTGGCCGGTTACAGGCTTACCGTTGTGCGTGCCTTGCACGCGGCACATGCCTTCCCAGTAATACATGGTGAAGGTGTGGAAGAAGCGCAGGGCCAGTTCTTGCTGGGGCACCAGCGGCTCCACGGTGAGGTCGTAGCCCTGAGCGGGCACCTGCACGCGCCAGGTGGCGGGGTACTTCTTTTTCGATTTCGGGCTCGTCCAGTACGTGAGGGGCGTGAGGGTGAAATCGGAGCCGGACAAGTGCAGGTCGCCGCCGGCGGGGCGGCTCAGCGTGCCGTTGTTGAGGTGCTGGCCGGTGGCGGTGTTGCGCAGCGTGTTCAGCATGAACTCCTCGCGGGGCTCGTCGAGCTGGATGCTGAGCCAGTCCCAGCCCACGTTTTTATCAACGATGGTGGTGCAGTTCCACTGCCGGTCGTACCACAGCTCGCCGGTCACCTGCCGGGTTTTGCCGCCGATGGTGAGCGTGCCCGTGGTGGCCAGGCGCGGGTAGGAATAATAGCCGGCCACAATGCCGTTGCCGTAATTTTCGTAGCCGGTGCCGCTGTGCAGCACCACGGGCCGCGTGGGCTGGGTGGTGAGGTCGAGGGCGTAGCCGGCGTTCTGCTTGCCGGTGAGGGCGGCTTGCAGGTGGTAAGCCCCCTCCTGCCCGTCGAAGGCCCAGGTCTGGCCGGCTTTGTGCTCGCGCAGGCGCACGGGCAGCGAGTCGGTGAGCAGGCGCGGCAGCGGGCCCAGCTTGTAGTCGTAGTTGAATTTCTGGCCCTGCGGGTCAGTCAGGGCCACGTTCACCATCTGCCAGTCTTGCTTGCCATCCTTCAGGTTGAAGTGGAAGAAAACGTACTCGACGCCGAATTGCTCGCCGGTGGCCTGGTCGCGCAGGTGGCCGGTGAGATACCACCATTCGAGCGAGTTTTTGGGGTGCGGGGCTTCCTCGTGGGGCAGCTCAGCGCGCGTGGCGGTGGGGTTGAAGCGGGTAGTGGGCCGCGGGGCCGCACAGGCCGCCAGCAGGCACAGAAGAGCAAAACGCAACACTTTCATACCCTGCCAAAAGGCGTTTGGGGGGCGAAAGGTTTGAGACGAGCAAGCGTATTAGCGCTTATCGGAATTTAACGCACCGATAGATTCTTCTGCGCTTGACAGGCCCCAATCGCAACTCATAAGGCCGATTGCTGGCGAAATCAATATCAGCGGAAGCATAACGATACAAGTCCAGAAATGAGAATTGTCCGATTGAGTAGCGACTTATTCCTGTTAGAAAACGCCTCACGCTCACGTCGGCCATTTCGCCCAGACTGTCTCTTTCAACTATGAAGCGAAAATTACCTTGAGCATCGGTAGTGGCCGAAAAACGCTTATCCCACTCGCCCGACAAATCGACCCGAACTCCGCTTAATGGAACACCGTTCGCTTTGTACACCGTACCCGTAATAATCAGTGGCCTGCTCTCCGTATTCGTTGCCAGCGGGGTTGGTATGGGTTGTTGCCTCACAGAATCGCTGCCAATAACAGGGCTCTCGAAGCCCGCGGCAGCTGGTGTGCCGTGGCCATATGCCGAAGTCAGGCGCGGGGAAGGCCCGCCCCAATAATTTGGCGCAGTCTGCGCCTTCGTTTCCACTCCGGCCAATATTCCCAAGCCCAGCAGCACGCCCGTAGCCGCCGGCCAATGCCAGCCGCCGCTGGCACTCCGACGTCTGGCTACTGCCAAGCGTAGCGCTGCCGATTTGGCGAGGGAGGAACGAGAAATTGAAAACACCATGCAAATAGCCACGCAGCTAATATACTAGTGAAACGGCTGTAAAAGAAGTAGTAAGCTATTACCCCTTCGGCGGGGCCACCGGCGGCTCGGGCTGGCGGATTTTGCCCATCACCTGCCCCCGACCTTCCACCGATTCCATGCGCACCACCAGCTCCACGGGCGGACCGGCGGCAGGCAATTTCACCGCTACTTCCTGGTTTTTGAACACAAATGGGCTGCCCTGCACGCGTAGCCTGAGCGCTCCGCTCTGCACCGGCTCCCAGCTGCGTGCCAGCACCAGCTCGAAGCGGCCATTCTCGTCGGTGGTGGCACCGTACTGCGTGTCGTTGATGAACACGAACGCGCCGGCCACGCCGGGGCCGCTTTTCCCATCGAGCACTACGCCGCGAATGATGATGGACTGCTGCTGCTCGGCCGTGGCCGGTGCGGGCGCGGCCGCCGTGGCGGGCGGCTGCTG
>NZ_BAAGZM010000294.1:0-5133 GCF_054778495.1 Hymenobacter agri | reverse complement strand
GGCGCCAGCTACGCCGACGTGCGCATTGGCCGCTACCTCAACCAGAGCATTTTCACCCGCGAGAAGCAGGTGCAGGGCATTGCCAGCACCGAAAGCTTCGGCTGCGGCATCCGGGTGATTGCCAACGGCACTTGGGGCTTCGCCAGCACCAACAACGTGACCGACGCGGGCATTGCCAAAGCCGCCCAACTGGCTGTGCAGATTGCCAAAGCCAACTCGAAAGTGCAGAAGGAAAAGGTGCAGCTGGCTCCGCAGCAGGGCTACGGCGAGGTGAGCTGGAAGGCCCCGATTCAGCAAAATGCCTTCGAGGTACCCATCAAGGACAAGGTGGATTTGCTGCTGGGCGTGAACGCTAAGGCGCTGGATTTGGGCGTGTCATTCGTGAACTCGATACTCTCGCAGGTGAATGAGCAGAAGTATTTCGCCAGCACCGACGGCTCCTACATCGACCAGGACATTCACCGAATTTACCCCTCGTTCGGCGTCACGGCCATCGACCGCGGCACCGGCAAGTTCCGCTCGCGGCAGGCGCTGAGCTCGCCCGTGGGCATGGGCTATGAGTACCTCACGCCCAAGGCCGCCGACAAGGTGGCCGGCCCGGCCGGCTCCGACATCGTTGGCTATAAAAACAGCTATGACATGCTGGAAGACGTGGCCGCCGCCGCCAAGCAGGTGAAGCAGAAGCTGACCGCCAAATCGGTAGTGGCCGGCAAGTACGACCTCGTGCTCGACCCGCACCACCTGGGCCTGACCATTCACGAATCGGTGGGCCACCCGCTGGAGCTGGACCGCGTGCTGGGCTACGAGGCCAACTTCGCGGGTACCTCCTTTGCGACGTTGGAGTGGAAAGCCAAGGGCATCCCCTACGGCTCGAAAGTGGTGAACATTGTGGCCGATAAGGTTACGCCCGGCACGCTGGGCGCGGTGGGCTACGACGACGAAGGCGTGAAAACCAAGCGCTGGGACCTCATTAAGGAGGGCCGATTGGTGGACTATGAGAAAATCCGCGACCAGGCGCACGTGGTGGGCCAGCAGGAGTCGGATGGCTGCTGCTACTCGCAGAGCTGGCAGGACGTGCAGTTCCAGCGCATGCCCAACGTGAGTTTGCAGCCCGGCAAGACGCCCTTGAGCGTGGACGAGCTGGTGAGCAAAGTTGACAAGGGCATTTACATCGCCGGCAACGGCTCGTTCAGCATCGACCAGCAGCGCTACAACTTCCAGTTCGGCGGGCAGGTGTTCTACGCCATCGAGAAGGGCAAAATCACTGAAATGCTGGAAGACGTGGCCTACCAGGCCAACACCCAAGAATTCTGGAACAGCTGCGCCGCCACCTGCGACGAGCGCGACTTCCGCTTCTTCGGTGCCTTCAACGACGGCAAGGGTCAGCCCTCGCAGAGCTCGGCCGTGAGCCACGGCTCGGCCACCACGCGGTTCAACGGCGTGAACGTGATTAATACGGCACGCAAGATTGGCTAATTGAACGCCACTCCCCTCCTTACCAAGGAGGGGATGTTCGAGCCGCAGGCTCGGACGGGGGTGGTTGCGGGCGTTGAACCAAAAGTCGGCTTAGCCAACGACGCACAGACGACGCAGACGTCCACAACCACCCCAGTTTCCGCTGCGCGGAAACGTCCCCTCCTTGGTAAGGAGGGGAGTTTGCTCCCACTTCTCAACAAACTTCCTCATGGCCATTCTCTCCAAAGACGAAGCCCAAACGATATTAAAAAAGGTTCTCAGCTTCAGCACCGCCGACGAGTGCGAAGCTAACCTCAGCGGCAGCACTGGCGGCAACGTGCGCTCGGCCCGCAACTCCATCAGCACGGCCGGGGCCAACGACAACGTGTCGCTGGCCGTGGAAAGCCGCTTCGGCAGCCGCAGCGGCACGGCGACGTGCAACGAATTCGACGACGCGACCCTGCGCCGCTGCGTGCAGCGGGCCGAAGAAATTGCCCGCCTCGCCCCCGAAAGCCCCGAGTATATGCCGCTGCTCGGGCCGCAGCAGTACCTCGATGGCAGCCGCTCCTACTCGGCCGCTACGGCCGGCATCACGCCCGACTACCGGGCCACGCAAATCGGAGCCAGCATGGCGCTCTGCGACCAGAAAAAATTGAGCTCGGCCGGCTTTCTCGATGACTCGCATGGCTTCGTGGCCAAGCGCAACTCGAAGGGGCTGGAAGCATACCAGCAGGTGAGCAACGTGACCTTCTCGGTGACGGTGCGCACGCCCGACGGCACCGGCTCGGGCTACGCCTCGGGCGACTACATTGATGCCGCCAAGATGGATGCCGCCCGCTTCACCAAAGTGGCCGCCGACAAGGCTGCCGCCTCGGTAAAGGCCCGCGCCATCGAACCAGGCAAGTACACCGTGATTCTGGAACCCAACGCGCTGCTATCCAACGTGGATACTTCGCTGCTCGGCGCGCTCATGGGCTCGCTCGACGCGCGCAGCGCCGACGAGGGGCGCAGCTTTCTCAGCAAAAAGGGCGGCGGCAACCGTAAGGGCGAAAAGCTCTTTGATGAGCGCGTGACCATCTACTCCGACCCGCTGAACCCGGAAATCAGCGACCTGACCTTCAGCGGCGACGGCCGCCCGCAGCAGCGCACCACCTGGATTGAGAAGGGCGTGGTGAAGAACCTGTATTCGAGCCGCTACTGGGCGCAGAAATCCGGCATTCCCGACCTGCCCCGGCCCAACGGCTGGATTATGGAAGGCGGCACCCAAACCACGGCCGACCTCATCAAGGGCACCGCGAAAGGCATATTGGTAACGCGCCTGTGGTACATCCGCCCCGTCGACCCGCAGACGCTGCTCTTCACGGGCCTCACCCGCGATGGAACGTTCTACATCGAAAACGGCCAAATCAAGTTCCCAATCAAGAACTTCCGCTTCAATGAAAGCCCGGTAATTATGCTGAACAACCTCGAAGCCATTGGCAAGCCGGTGCGGTTGAATGGCAACCTCGTGCCGCCGCTCAAAATCCGCGACTTCACCTTCACCAGCTTGTCGGACGCGGTTTGAGGTGAGCTGGTGAGCTTGTGAAATAGTGAGTTTAACGCTCGACTCGCCCATACGGCGCCCAATGGCGCGTCCATTCACAGCTTCACCCCCTCTCCCACCACTCACCATTGCACTAGTTCACCATTTCACCTCATGAAAAGACGCGATTTTGTGGGCCTCACCGGGCTGGCCGCCGGGGCCCTGTTTCTGCCGAGCCTGCCGGGCTTCGGCCACACGCCCGTCGACCCCGCCCGCCTGCTGGAGCCGGGCGTGGATGTGGCCATAAAAAAACGCCTAGCCGACGCGGCCCTGAACGCCGCCAAAACCGCCGGAGCCGACTACGCCGACGTGCGCATCGGCCGCTCGCTGAACCAGTACGTGTTCACGCGCGAGAAACAGGTGGAGAACATTGTGAGCACCGAAAGCTACGGCGTGGGCATTCGGGTGCTGGTGGCGGGCTGCTGGGGCTTCGCCTCCACGAGCGTCGTCACGGAAGCCAGCCTGGCCGCCACCGCCCGCGAGGCCGTGGCCATTGCCAAAGCCAACCGCCTGGTGATGAAGGAGCCCGTGCAGCTGGCTCCGCAAAAAGGCTACGGCGAGGTGAGCTGGAAAACGCCCATCCAGCAAAGCGCCTTCGAGGTGCCCATCAAGCAGAAAGTGGACTTGCTGCTGGCGGCCAACGCCGCCGCGCTCGACGCGGGCGCCAACTACATCAGCTCCAGCCTGTTTCAGGTGAACGAGCAGAAGTATTTTGCCAGCACCGACGGCTCGTACATCGACCAGGATATTCACCGCCTCTGGCCTACGTTCGATGCTACGGCGGTGGACACGAAGACTGGCAAATTCCGCTCGCGGGAGTCGCTGAGCGCGCCCGTGGGCATGGGCTACGAGTACCTCACGCCCAGCGCCGCCGAGCAGGTGCGCGGCCCGCAGGGCACCGACACCATTGGCTACAAGCTGCGCTACGACCTGCTGGCCGATGCCGCCCTGGCTGGCAAGCAGGCCCGGGCCAAGCTGAGCATGAAATCGGTGGTGCCGGGCAAATACGACCTCGTGCTCGACCCCGGCCACCTGGGCCTTACCATTCACGAGAGCGTGGGCCATCCCACCGAACTCGACCGCGTGCTGGGCTACGAGGCCAACTTCGCCGGCACCTCGTTTGCCACGCTGGAATGGAAGGCCAAAAACCTGCCCTACGGCTCGAAGGCGGTGAATATTGTGGCCGACAAGCTGCAGCCCGGCGCGGTGGGCACGGTGGGCTACGACGACGAGGGCGTGAAAACCCGCGAGTGGGACCTCATCAAGGAAGGCAAGCTGGTGAACTACCAGAAAATCAGGGACCAGGCGCACATCGTGGGGCAAAAGGAGTCGGATGGCTGCGCCTACGCCCAGAGTTGGGAAGACGTGCAGTTTCAGCGCATGCCCAACGTGAGCCTACGCCCCGGCACGGCCAAAATGAGCGTCGACGACATGATTAAAAACGTGGACAAGGGCATTTACATTGCCGGGGCCGGCTCGTTCAGCATCGACCAGCAGCGCTTCAACTTCCAGTTTGGCGGGCAGCTGTTTTTTGCGATTGAGAAGGGCAAAATCACCGAGCCGCTAGAGGACGTGGCCTACCAGTCGAACACCCAGGAATTCTGGGGTGCCTGCGCTGGCTCGTGCGATGCCGCTGACTACCGCCTGTTCGGCACTTTCTTCGACGGCAAGGGCCAGCCCATGCAGTCGTCGTCGGTGAGCCACGGCTCGGCCACCACGCGCTTCAATGGCGTGAACGTCATCAATACGGCCCGCAAAGTGTAGTACCCCCTCATTTCTGCAAAGTCATCATGGCTATTTTCTCCAAAGACGAAGCCCAGGCGCTGCTGCAAAAAGTTCTCAGCTACAGCACGGCCGACGAATGCGCGGTGTCGCTGAACGGGCGCAGCACCGGCAACATCCGCTACGCCCGCAACAGCGTGAGCACGGCCGGCGCGCAAAGCTCCGTGTCGCTGGCCGTGGAAAGCCGCTTCGGCAAGCGCAGCGGTACGGCCACCTGCAACGAGTTCGACGACGCCACCCTGCGCCGCTGCGTGCAGCGGGCCGAGGAAATTGCCCGCCTCGCCCCCGAAAGCCCCGAGTACGTGCCGCTACTC
>NZ_BAAGZM010000293.1:0-5146 GCF_054778495.1 Hymenobacter agri | reverse complement strand
GATTTCGAGGCCCGGCACCTGGCCGCTCACGTCGCCGCTACCGGCGTATTTGCCCTGGCGCATCAGTACGTCAGGCCGGTTCGAGCGGGCGGCGGGCACGCGCACCAGCACCTCGTGCGCCGCCGGCTGCGGCGTGGGCTGTTGCCGTAATTGAAGCATTTCAGGGCCGCCGGGCTGCTGGATAATGATTGCATTCATAAAAATTGGACAAAAAGGCTACTTAAGAATTGTGATGACTAAGCCAGCAGTCCCGCTACTAACGCAAAACGGCCCCGCAGGGCCGTTTTGATTTATTTCGATTGGTCGGCCGCTACTTACCGGTCGCTTCGCGCAACTGCTTTATTTCGCGCTCCAAATCCAGCGTCCGGAACATCACCTTGGCCTCCAGGTCGGAGTAAGCGGCTTCGAGTTGCTCGCGCATCTGGCGCTGCTCTTGGATGTCGGTGCAGGTGCCAAACCAAGCGATGATGTTGCCATCTTCGTCGCGACGCGGCAGGGCCTGGCCCAGAAACCAGCGGTACGAACCATCCTTGGCTTTGAAGCGGTATTCGATTCTGTAGTCGTCGCCAGTGGTCAGCGAGTGGCCCCATACTTCACGAGCCCGGGCGCGGTCATCGGGGTGTAGCAGGTTGTTCCACATGTCGGGGCCCACACTGTCGGCCAGCACGTAGCCGGTAAAATCGGTCCAGCGCTGGTTGAAATAGGTGTGAAAACCGTTCTGGTCGGTTATCCAAACCAGTTGCGGAATCACATCGGCCAAAAAGGTAAACTGCTCGGCGCCAACTAAGCCCTTGCCAACGTTGGCGGGTAATGTCACTTCGGCAGGCGTGGGGGTGGGATGCAAATCACTCACGACGAAAACGAATAGTGGAAAGTAGAAATTAGCTGGCCCGATTCAGTTGCAGCTCCATGCCCGAAGCAAAATACAGGTTGAGCTGGCTATGCATGCCGTCGGCCGAGCGGCGCAGGCGCGTCACCAACGCCCGGGTGGCTTCGGTGGGTAGTTCGAAGTTGAGATAAGGCCGGTTAAGAATCTCATCGCGCATCACCTCCCACTGGCCGGTTTGAGCCGGGCCCGCGTGCGAAGTACGCGCCACCAGCTTACCAGGCGTGAGTACCAGTTCCTTGGCCTGCGCTAAGGGGCTGGTAGGGTCATTCTGATTGAGCACGCGGTTAGCTACCTGCCATTCGCCGCCGAAATAATCGTCGGGCGACTGTTGTAAGTTTATATCCAGCAGCAAATCTGACATGAGGAGAAAAAAACAGGGCGGGGTAGCTGACGCAACGACACGTTAACGAATAACCCCCACCTTTTGTTGGTTCAACGGTCAGATTGGCAAGAATCTTACCAAATTTTCCCGCTGTGGGCCCAACTCGGAGCGTCGGCCCTACGTTGCGAAATCGCGGCCTCGCCTTCAGCCGCTTATTTTTTGCGATATGAAAAAACCACATTTTTTGCCTTCACTCGCCGGGTTGGCTGTTTCGGCAGCTGGCAGCCCGCGCCCTCGACGCCGTGCAGGACGTACTGCGCGCCGAGGTCGAAAAAGGCAATCTGAAGCTGGTGGCCGATTTTTTGGCCGATAAGGCCCTGCCAGCCGCCCGCGTGCTCTTGCTCGAGCGCATGACGGCCCGCATACTACTGCGCCTGGGCTTGCGCGGGGCGCTGGCCTCGAACGTGGTAGGCTGGGTATTGCCCTTCGTGCTGGAAAAGCTGATTGCAGTAGGCCACAAAAGCGGCCTGTTCGAAAAGCTGAAAGCCAATGCTACCGTGAGCGAAGCTCTGAACAAGCTCGACGAACTGCGCAGCGCCACTTGGAAAATGTTGGTGCCCGACCCCGGCAGCGGGGCCGAAGTAATCGAAGATGAAGCCCTCACCCCTCGCCTGCCCTTTTTGCTGGCCGAGGCCGGCCCGACCAAGCCGCGCGTTGTAACATCGGCCCCTTCCCCTAAATAACGGAAGGTCTTAAATAAAAGATGAGGCTTGCTGCTGGAATTCTTCAGCAGCAAGCCTCATCTTTTATTTAAGACCTTGTATATCAGAACCAAATGCAGATACACTTACTGCAATCGTTTGCGGAAGGTGGTCAAAAAAAGGCGCCCCACTGAGGCACCTCTTTCCCAATCGGGGCGCGGCGAGAATTCCCACCCAACACCGGACCCGATTCCGTCCCGAGGGAGTTCTAGCGGCTGAACAACAGCTCGCGATACTTCACCAGGGGCCAGTCCTCATCGGCCACCATGCGCTCCAGTTTGTCAACGGCGCGCCGGATGGGCTCGAAATTCGGTTTCACCTCGTCGCAGTAGGCCACGGCCAGTTCGCGGGCGTCGGTGAGTTTGTTTACTTTTTTGCGCGCTTCGGTCATCTCGTCCACCGTGGTTTTGATGGTCGATACGTGACGCGAAATGTCCTTAATCATGTCCAGCGTGGTCTGGCTGTGCTCGTCGTCGAGGCCCAGGTCGCGGAGGCCGCGCACGTTGTTGATGAGCTTCGTCTGGTAAGCCAGGGCCGTCGGGATAACGTGGTTTACGGCCAGGTCGCCCATCACGCGGCTTTCAATCTGAATCTTCTTCATGTACTCCTCGAGCAGAATCTCGTGGCGGGCGTGCAGCTCGACATGGGAGAAGATACCGTGGCGCTCGAAAAGTTCCGCTGCGTCCTCCCGAACCAGCGCATCGAGGGCCTGGGGCGTGGTGGCAATGTTGTTGAGACCGCGCTGGGCTGCCTCTTCCTTCCACTCGTCGGAGTAGCCGTTGCCTTCGAAACGGATGTGCTTCGAGCTGATAACATACTCGCGCAGCACCTCCACGATGGCTACTTCCTTCTTCTTGCCTTGGTCGATGAGGGCATCGACGGCGGCCTTGAACTTGATGAGCTGGTCGGCCACAATGGTGTTGAGCACGGTCATGGCCGACGAGCAGTTGGCCGACGAGCCCACGGCGCGCAGCTCAAACTTATTGCCGGTAAAGGCGAACGGCGAGGTGCGGTTACGGTCGGTATTGTCGAGCAGGATGGGCGGAATCTTGTCGATGCCCAGCTTGAGGTAAATGTTGTCGCCTTTGTCGAGCGGCAGCTTGGCCGTGCGCTCCAGTTCATCGAGTACCGAATCCAGCATCGAGCCCAGGAACACCGACATGATGGCCGGCGGGGCCTCGTTGGCACCTAGGCGGTGGTCGTTGCTAGCCGAAGCAATGCTGGCACGCAGCAGGTCGGCGTGCGTGTGCACGGCTTTGATGGTGGTGATGAGGAAAGCCAGGAACTGGAGGTTTTCCTTGGGGCGACGGCCGGGGGCGAGCAGGTTCACACCGGTGTCGGTGCTCATAGCCCAGTTGTTGTGTTTGCCGCTGCCGTTCACGCCGGCAAAAGGCTTCTCGTGCAGCAGCACTTTGAAGTTGTGCCGGTCGGCCACGCGGGCCATCACGTCCATCAGCAGCTGGTTGTGGTCGACAGCCAAGTTGGCATCCTCGAACGTGGGAGCGCACTCGAACTGGTTCGGAGCCACTTCGTTGTGGCGGGTACGCAGCGGAATACCGAGCAGGTTGGCTTCTTCCTCGAAGTCGAGCATGAAGGCGTGCACGCGGGCCGGAATCGAGCCGAAGTAGTGGTCGTCGAGCTGCTGGCCTTTGGCCGGGCTGTGGCCGAACAGCGTGCGGCCGGTGAGCACGAGGTCGGGGCGCGCATCGTGCAGCGCCTTGTCAACCAGGAAGTATTCCTGCTCGATGCCCAGCGTGGTGTTCACGCGGGTTACGTCTTTGTCGAAGTAGTGGCACACGTCGACGGCAGCCTTTTCCAGCACGCCCAGCGACTTCAGCAGCGGGGCCTTGTAATCGAGGGCTTCGCCGGTGTAAGCCACGAAAATCGTGGGGATGCACAGCGTTTTGGCACCTACGGTTTCGATGATGAAGGCGGGCGAAGTGGGGTCCCAGGCGGTGTAGCCGCGGGCTTCGAAGGTGTTGCGGATGCCGCCGTTGGGGAACGACGACGCATCGGGCTCCTGCTGCACGAGGGCCGAGCCCTTGAAGTTCTCAATCGGCCGACCATCGGAGTTGAGGTCGAAGAACGAGTCGTGCTTCTCGGCGGTGGCACCGGTGAGGGGCTGAAACCAGTGCGTATAGTGTGTGGCGCCCTTGGCCATGGCCCAGGTTTTCATGGCCGAAGCCACGGCGTCGGCCACGTTGCGCTCTACGGTAGCGCCCTGTTTGATGGCCGCTTGCAGCTTTTTGAAGTAGTCGCCGGGCATGGTGGCGCGCATGGCCTCCAGGTTGAAGACATTTTGCCCGAAGGTTTCGGAGCGGCGCTTGCCGGCTTCCACCGTAACGGGGTAACGCTGGTTGACTAATTCGAGGGCTTTGAAACGCAGAATGGCCATAGAGCTAAAAAGGACCGGCTTGAATTGATGACGACCGGTTGAGCACGACAAAGATAAAGCATAAACAGGCGTTTCAAGAATATGACCTAAAATTTTTGAGCCTTTTTTCAAAAAAAGTAATCATTTCGCAATACACCCCCTACCGAAATAAAGGAATATGCGACAAAATCTCAGCAAATTCGCTCAAATGAGTTTGCGCAAACGCTTGCAAAGCTTGCGATGAGATGAAGCGGACTGCTTTCGCGCGATGCCTTATAACTCGGCTGCAACAGCGTCTGGGCGCGGTCGTCCTTTTCTGCATGGAAGCCATGAGCGGGCCGCATCCGCTAACGAGGCTCCTATCTTTGGGCAGTGAAGAATCGTTTTGCGTTTCAGCCGCGCTACTTTTTGTTCTGGCTGCTGTTTTTCGGTCTGGGCCGGGCATTGTTTCTGGGCTATCAGCACGCCGCGGCGAGCCGGCTGCCGTTGAGCACGCTGTTGGGCACGTTCGGCTACGGCTTGCGGCTCGATGCATCGGCGTCCGCCTATGTGTGCCTGGTGCCGTTTGTGCTGCTGCTGTTGGGCAGCCTGCTCCCACGCCTGCCGTTGCGCGGGCTGCTCAAGGGTTACACCATTGGCATCGGGCTGCTGCTGACGCTGCTTATCACGGCCGACCTGGAGCTGTACCGGGCCTGGGGCTTCCGGCTCGATGACACGCCGCTGCAGTACCTGAACTCGCCGCAGGAAATGGCGGCTTCGGCCGGCAGCGCCGCTCTGGGGCTGCTGCTGGGGGCCAACCA
>NZ_BAAGZM010000292.1:0-5163 GCF_054778495.1 Hymenobacter agri | reverse complement strand
GGCGTGCTCACGCTGCTGAGCGACTATTACGTGCTGTTTGGGCTGCTGTATTTCTCGGCGGCCTACGCGGCGTGGTTTGGGCTGCGGCTGGGCCGCATCCGGTGGCGCGCCGGGCGCACCTGGGTTTGGCTGGCGGTTTTGCTGGCCGTCAGCCACGTCGTCATCCGCTTGTTGCGCATGTCGGGCCTGCCCGAGAAGAGCATTTGGTGGGGCGGCGACCTGGTGGCATTTTTTATGCCGCCGGCCAGCAGCCGCTGGGTGTACTGGGACTGGGCGGCCCGGCTGCTGCACAACCCCAAGGTATTCAACACGCCGGGCTCGATTGAGAATACGCTGTTCATTGGCTACGTGCTGCCGCTGCTGGCCCTGGCGCTGGGCGTCCTGCGCTGGTGGCACTGCCGGCCCGCTTCGGCGCGCTTTGCCGATGCGGCCGGCCGGCCGCTGGCCTGGGTACTGGTGGTTTTCCTGCTGTTCACCATTCCGTCGGGGCGGGTGCTGGGCCACGAGCGGCTGAACCTGCCCACGGCAGTGCTGCATTTCGTTCCGTTTCTGAACAACCTGCGCTGCCCTACCCGCTGGATTATGCTGGTGGGGCTGCTGCTGCCTATCGTCTCGTTCAGCGCCCTGGAGGCGGCCTGGGCCCACCGCCTGAAACCCGCCGCGCAAATGGCCTTCAGCCTGCTGCTTTTCGGCGCAATACTGTTCGAGTTCTGGCCGCGCCCGTTTCCGCAGCTGCGTCCCCGCGACGTACCCCGCGCGTACCAACAGGTGGCGCCGCTGCCGGGTTCTTCCCTCATCACCATTCCGCTCGGCATTGCTGATGGCTCGCGGCAGGTGGGCCAGTTCAGGGCCGTGCAGCTCTTCTACCAAACCCAGCACCACAAGCACCTGCCCGGGGGCTACATCTCGCGGGTAGCCCCCGCCCAGTTTGCCTCGCTCGACGCCGAACCGGTGCTCCACGCCCTGCTGCTGGCCCAAACGCGGCCCGACTCGGCCGGGGCCGCCCCCACGTCCGGGCAGGTGCATAATTTCCTGCAGCGCTACCAACCCGCCGCATTCGTAGTCGAGCCCGCCTACCGCAACCAGCCCGCTCACCAGCGCCTGCGCCAGCTGCTGCTGCCGCTCGGCTACCGCGAGCAGGTGCTCGATAGCCTCGTACTGTTCACGCCGGCCGGCCGCTAAAAGGTCAGCGCATTCCGCAGTTTCGGGAGTAGGAAGCGCCCGCGGGCTGGCTGGCACCTTGCTGGCCGGCCACGCCTTGCCCGGCTCCCGCATGCACCGCCGGAGGCCGCCCCGAAACGCGGAGCCGGCCGGTTAATTCGCAAATACCGGCCTGAAAAAGGGACGCTGAACCATCGGTTTCAGCATCCCTTTTCGCTTATTTGCTCCGAATATGCCCGAAGTCCGGTGTCGTTATGCCATTCTTGAAGAACTTCGCGGCGCAACAGCCTGCTTCCCCTTCTTTCTAACACACCTGATGAGCGACCTCCTCCCCTACCGCGCCTTAGTCGGCGGCAGCACCCAAGGCATTGGCCGTGCCGTGGCCCAGCTGCTGGCCGAGCGCGGCTGCGGCCTCACCCTGCTGGCCCGCAACGAAGACCGCCTGCGCGAAACCGTAGCCCAGCTGCCCACGCCCACCGGCCACACGCACGACTACCTGGTGGCCGATTTCGACGACCCCAGCCACCTGGCCGAGGTGGTGCAGGGCTACCTGGCCACGCACCCCGCGGGCTTTCATATTCTGGTGAACAACACCGGCGGGCCGGCCGGCGGGCCGCTGCTCGATGCGCCGGTGGATGCGTTGCGGCTGGCATTCAACCAGCACGTTATCTGCAACCACTTGCTGGCGCAGGCGCTGGTGCCGGCCATGCGGGCGGCGGGTTTCGGGCGCATCATCAACATCATCAGCACGTCGGTGAAGGTGCCGCTGCCGGGCTTGGGCGTGAGCAATACCATTCGGGGGGCGGTGGCTAGCTGGGCCAAAACCCTGGCCAACGAGCTCGGCCCGCACGGCATCACCGTCAACAACGTGCTGCCCGGCGCCACGCTCACGCAGCGCCACCACTCGCTCATCGAAAAGAAAGTGGCCCAAACCGGGCAGTCGGCCGAATCGATTGAGGCCGATATGCTGAAGACCATTCCGGCCCGGCGCTTCGGGCTGGCCGAAGAAGTAGCGGCGGCCGTGGCCTTCCTGGCCTCACCGGCGGCCGGCTACGTCAACGGCACCAGCGTACCTGTCGACGGTGGCCGCACGGGCGCCCTGTAGGCAGTTGTCAGCGACCAATTATCCGTGAATAGTATGGTGACAGCCGTTAAGTCTGTTCACGGATAACTATTCACTGCTAACTGACCCTTAGCTTTACGGCTTCCGCGCCGTATTCATTCTTTCCAAGTGGTTAAATTCGACACGCTTTCCATCGTTATTCCGGTTTACAACGAGGCCCGTACCATTCATCAGATTTTGGATTTGCTGCGTGGGCTGGAGCTGGTGAACGGCATTGGCAAGGAGATTATTCTCGTTAACGACTGTTCGACGGACGCTTCGGCCGATACCATCCGGGCCTACGCCGCGCGCTACCCCGAAATGCGCCTGCGCCTGCTCGAGCACACCGTGAACCAGGGCAAGGGCGCGGCCCTGCACACCGGCATTCGCGAGGCCACCGGCGACTACGTCATTATTCAGGACGCCGACCTCGAATACGACCCCGAGGAATATAATCGCCTCATGAAGCCCATTCTAAAGGGCTTTGCCGACGTCGTGTTCGGCTCGCGCTTCATTGGCGGCAACCCGCACCGCATTCTGTTCTTCTGGCACAGCATCGGCAACCAGATGCTCACCTTCCTGAGCAATATGATGACTGACCTGAACCTGACCGACATGGAAACCTGCTACAAGCTGTTCCGGCGCGACATCATTCAGAGCCTGCAGCTACAGGAAAAGCGCTTCGGCTTCGAGCCCGAAGTAACGGCCAAAGTAGCCCGCGTGAAGGACGTGCGCATCTACGAAGTGGGCATCAGCTACTACGGCCGCACCTACGCCGAGGGCAAGAAAATTGGCTGGCGCGATGGTTTCCGGGCCATCTACTGCATTCTGAAGTACGGGCTGCTGGGGCAGTAGCGCAGCACGGCCGTGCCGTTGGCGGCCCCTGGTAGCCGCGGCCCGCACAGAAGACGGATTTCGGGAGGACGGCCGCGGCCAGCCGCCATTTGGGCCGATTTCACCCCGCAGCGAGGTAAAATCGGCCCAATTTGAAACGCTACTCGGCGCGGGAAATTTCCAGGTCGTCGAGGTAGGTGGGCAGGGCACTCTCTTTGCGCCACAGGTACACCAGCAGGCGGTTGGAATACGCCGCCGTGGGCGGTAGCGTCACCACTTTCTCCACCTTCACCCACTCGTTGAGCTTCCCGGCGGCGGGGGTAATGGGCAAGCCGTCCCAAAACACGTCTTTCTGGGTGGCTTCGTCGCGCAGCTGCGTGACGAGCATGGTCGCGGCTTTGGCATCGGGCACGAACACCCACGCCTGCAGCCGGATTTTGCGCAGCTTTCCATCGCCGGTTTTGCCCAGCAGGTTGTTGTAGCCCAGGCTGAAATCGGTGCCGGGCGCAACCATCACGGCGTGCGTGCCCGAATGCGCCTTGTCGGTGGTGAGGGACGGAACCGCCACGCCGCTGGTCCAGCCTTCCACATTTTCAAAATCGTTGAACGCCAACTGACCCGCCGGTGGGGCTGCCTGGTCGTGGCAGGCCACTAGGCCCAGGGCAAAGGCCGCGTAGAGAAACTGCTTCATAAAGCGAAAAGGAAAGGAACCTGACGGACCGGGCCCCCGGCGGCAGCGCTGGCTGGCGCCGGGGGCTGGCGAACGGGCCCATTGGCTTGGCTAGTCGACCAGCGCAATGTGCAGGTCGTCGATGTAGGCGGGCGAGGTTGCCGCGGCGCGCCACAAAAACACGCGCAGCTGCTGCGTGCTGTTCACGGTTTCGGGCAGCTTGATGTCTTTGGAAATGTGCACCCACTTTTTGGTGTCCTTCACCTGGTCGGCGTAGTTGATGCCGTCGCCGAATATTTCCTTGCCAGCGGCGGCATCAAAAATCTGCAGGCCCAGGCGGGCCGTGGATTTGTCGTCGGTTTTGTACGCCCAGCCCGAAATCCGGAGCAGGTGGGGCTTGCGGGCAGTGGCTTCGCCCAGGGGCATGCCAAAGCCCAGGCCAAACTCGTGGGCCGCATCAACTTTCACGGCGTAGTGGCCGGAGTGCGCGTGTTCCCGCGTGATGCTGTTAGCATCGCCGCCCCAGCCCACCACGGCCTCGTAATCGTTGGCGGCAATCAGGTTAGCGTTGTTTTCGGAATCGGCACCACCGCAGCTGGCCAGCGCCAGCGCGCCGCCGGCCAGCAGGGCCAGGCGAGAGGGTAAACGGAATAACATAGGAAAAGTAAGAGGGTTGAAAAACTAAAATTAGGTGGAAAATTGCCGTTGGGCCCGGCCCTACCAGCCCAGCTGGTGCTGCAGGGCCTCGGCCTGCAGGTCGTCGATGAGGGCCGGCGAACCGTTTTCGTTCAGCACGAATACTTTAACAACGTCGTCGGGCTGCGCATCGACGGAAATGGGCATATCGAGCCACACCCGCGTCCAGCGGCCGGGCACGCTCAGCGCGTTCTGCAGGCGGGTAGTTTCCGATTGGATGGGCTGGCCATTGTGTTCGAGCACCACCATCAGCCGCTGGCCCCAGGCGCCGTACTCGGAGTTCACCATCACGCTGCCGCGTACCCACTGCCCGGCACTCAGGCCGGCATCGCGCAGGCGCACCTGCACCGCCGGGCTTTGGCTGCGGGCCGGCGCGTTGGCATAGGCCTGCCGGCTGTGGTAGCCGCCGGCATCGGTAATGCCCGTGGAGTCGGCCACCGGCTGGTCGTCGAAAGTCAATTTGCCCAAGGGGCGGAAGGTGTAGTTTTTGGCGCCGCCGGGCAGGCGGTTTCTCGACTCGAATAGGTTCAGGTCGTCCTGCGTGGGGTGCACGTTGCCGAGCAGGGCCACAAAAAAGCGGCGGTTCATGTTGTCGCCGTCCAGAATGCCGTTCATGTACTGCCACTCCAGTATCAGGTTCTGGTCGATGCAGAGCACGCTGCCCAGCAGGGCCGCGCCGCGCAGGGCCGGGCGGCCCGGG
>NZ_BAAGZM010000291.1:0-5172 GCF_054778495.1 Hymenobacter agri | reverse complement strand
ATCGGCCAGGGCGCAGAAGGCGGCGCCGGGCAGGGCGTCGGGCACGGTGGCGTGGGCGTGGGCCAGCTGCTCGGCAAAAGAAAGGGCTTCGGAAGACACGGGAGCGGAAAAACGTGAGATTAGGACCGGGACAGTAAACCTGCCGGTGAACCAAAAGTTTCGGGTGGGCCCGGGCAACGCCACGGACGCGGCGGCCGTTTAGCCAGCCACCCGAACACCGGGAGCGGCGCGCAGCCGCCCCGGCAAAAGGTACGCAATTCGTGTTTTTATTCCACTTTTTCCTTTCGTTTTATGTCCGACACCACCCTCACCAAAATTGATTCGCGCCACTCGCCTAAAGGCCCCGACGGCGAAAAATACCTGGCCTCGGGCAAGCACGTGGCCATGCGCATGTGGGAGAACGAGCAGCCCGGCGAAGCCAAGGCGCCCGCTTCCCGCCCCTACGAAACGGTGGGCTACGTGCTCGCGGGCCGTGCCGAACTGCATCTGGCCGGCCAGATGGTTATTCTGGAGCCCGGCAACTCCTGGGTAGTACCGAAGGATGCCGAGCACACCTACAAGATTCTGGAAACCTTCTCGGCGGTAGAAGCCACGTCGCCCCCGGCCCAGGTGCACGGCCGCGACGAGCAGTAGTACCTGTGGCTTATTGCCCCGAATAACCCGAAAGCCCCGCGTCATGCAACACTTAAGCATCCGCGGGGCTTTTGTGACATTCAGAACCAGCTTATTTTTTATTCTCCCCTCCTATTTCAAGCAATGAAAACCCGCGAACTGGGCCGGACCGGCCAGCACGTTTCGGCCCTGGGGCTGGGCTGCATGTCGATGGCCTCCGACTACGCCTACGGCCCGAGCGACGCCCGCGAAGCCACCGCTACCTTGCACCGCGCCCTGGAGCTGGGCATCACGTTCTGGGATACGGCCGATGTGTATGGCTTCGGGGCCAACGAGGAGCTGCTGCGGCCGGTGCTGCAGGCGCACCGGGCCGAAGTGTTTCTGGCCACCAAGTTCGGCTTCGTGGCCGACGGCCATAGCGGCACCGCGCTCGATGTGCGCCCCGAGCGCATTGCTGACGCCTGCGATGCCAGCCTACGGCGCCTGGGCGTTGATACCATCGACCTGTACTACGCCCATCGTATCGACCCGGCCGTGCCGGTGGAAGAAATGGTGGGCGCAATGGCCAACTTAGTGCAGGCCGGCAAAGTGCGGTTTCTGGGCGTGTCGGAGGCTTCGGCGGCTTCGCTGCGGCGGGCGGCGGCCACCCATCCCATGGCGGCGCTGCAATCGGAGTACTCGCTGTTTACGCGCGACGTGGAGGCCGATATTCTGCCCACTTGCCAGGAACTGGGCATTAGCCTGGTGGCATTTTCGCCGCTGGGCCGGGGGCTGCTCACGGCGGCGGGCCCGCAACTGGCGACGCAGGACCTGCGCCGTAGCATGCCCCGCTTCGACGACGCCAACCTGGCGGCCAATGCGCCGCTGCTGGCGGGCCTGCACGACTTTGCCGCCGCCAAAAGCTGCACCCCGGCCCAACTAGCCCTGGCCTGGCTGTTGGCGCAGGATGAACACCTGCTGCCTATTCCGGGCACCAAGCGCGTTAAATATCTCGAAGAAAACGCCGCGGCAGCCGCCATCACACTATTGCCGGCCGAGCAGCAGCAGCTGCAGGCATTGCTGGCGGCGCATCCGGTGGCGGGAGCACGCTACGGCGAAAGCGCGGCCCGCCTGGTGAACCGCTAGGCGCTAGGCCCCACCGCCTTGTAGGGCTGGTAGCCTATCACCCATTTATAGACCATCTTCAACAGCTTCACTTCCTCGAAGGGCTTGGTGAGGTAGTCGTTCATGCCGGCGGCGAGGCATTTGTCGCGCTCGCCCACAATGGCATTGGCGGTGAGAGCGATGATGGGCGTGGCAATGCCCAGGTCGCGCCGCAGCTGGGCTGTCGCCTGGTAGCCGTTCTGCACGGGCATCTGCACATCCATCAAAATCAGGTCGTACGACTGCCCGCGGGCCAAGTCGACAGCCAGCTGGCCGTTCGCGGCCTCGTGCACATCGATGCCGGCATTCGAGAGGAAAATGGTGGCCAGCATGCGGTTGAACACGTTGTCTTCGACCAGCAGCAGGCGCTTGCCCTGCAGGGCCTGGTGCAGGTAGTCGAGGTCGTCGTACTGCTTCTGGGTGAGCGAATCGGGATGGCCCACGGGCAGCTGCAGCACAAACCGGCTGCGGGTGCCCACATGCTTGCTGCTTTCGAGCTGAAGCTCGCCGCCCAGCAGGGCCACCAGCTTCTGGCTGATGTTGAGCCCCAGCCCCGTCCCGCCAAACTGCCGGGTCACGGACGGGTTTTCCTGGCTGAACTCCTCAAAAATCTGCTTCAGGTACTCCGGCTCGATGCCCACGCCCGTGTCTTCCACCACAAACTCGACCAACGCTTCGTAGGAGGTAGGCTGGCCAAGCAGCGTGCAGGCTAGGTGTACGTGGCCCTGGTCGGTGAATTTAATGGCGTTGCCGGCCAGGTTGAGCAGTACCTGCGTGATGCGGTGCGGGTCGCTGAACAGCACGGCGGGCAGGGCTGGGTCAAGCCGGGTTTCGAAGAGCAGGCCTTTTTCCTCGGCCCGGTAGCGCAGGGTTTTCTCAACCTGCTGGCACAGGCGCACGGGGTCGAAGCCAATGTGCTCGATGGTGAGGCGGCCTGCTTCAATCTTGGCCGAATCGAGAATATCGTTGATGATGACCAGCAGCATGTCGGCCGAAGCCGTGATGGCACTCAGATAGCTATTTTGCAGGGCATTGAGCGGGGTTTTCTCCAGCAGGCGGCTCATGCCCAGAATGGCATTCATCGGCGTGCGGATTTCGTGGCTCATGTTGGTGAGGAAGCGCTGCTTGGCCTGGGTGCTGGTTTCGGCCACGGCCTTGGCTTCGCGCAGGCGGGCTTCGAGCTGCTTCTGGGGCGTTACGTCGAGGTAGATGCCGATGGAGCCGACGTGCCGGTGCTGGTTGTCGTAGAGCGGAGCCCCGCTCACCAGCAGCCATTTGGGCTCGCCGGTTTTGGCCGTCACCATGATTTCGTACGAGTCGGCCACCCCGTCCTGCCGCGACTGCAGCTTGCTTTCGACCAAAGCCAAATCTTCGCCGGTGAGCAGCAGCGGCGACAAGCGCTGCCCCTGCAGCTCCTCGGTGCAGAAGCCGGTCATGGCGCAGAAGCTCTGGTTGGCGTAAATGAGGTGGTCGTCGAGGTCGGCTTCCACCAGGCCCAGCGACATATTCTCGATAATGCCGCGGTACTTCTCCTCGCGGCGGCGCAGCTCGGTTTCGGCCCGCGTGCGAGCCGTCACGTCCTGAAACTTCCAGAGCTGGCCCAGGTACTGCCCCTGCTCGTCGTGTACCGGGATGTAGTCGCGCTGCAACACTCGCCCGTCCGTCAGCTCAATGACATCGGCCAGCGCCAAGGTTCTCCGTTTCAGCAGGGTTTCGATGCGCGCCAGGTAGGCATCGGGCTCGCGCACGTAGGCCAGCGACTGCGCCGCCAGCTGCTCGCCCTGGTAACCCACAAGCTGAGCGGGACTGGTGGGCTTGGTTAGCAGCTGGCAAAACGCCTCGTTGGTGAGCATGATGCGCCGGTTCTCATCCTCAAGCACAATGCCCTCGCGAAAGTTGTCGATGACGGCGTGCAGGCGGCGGCTGGTGGCTACCAACGCGCCCCGCGCATCTTTCAGGGCCGAGATGTCGGTGTTGGAGCCCGTGAGCGTGGCGGGCCGGCCGGCCGCATCGCGCGTGGTGATGATGGCCCGCGTGAGCACCCACTTATACGTACCATCGGCGCAGCGCAGGCGCATTTCGCCGGTGCAGGCCGCCAGCTTGCCCGACAAATAGTCCTGAATGAGCTGCCACGTCGGGCCGTAGTCGTCGGGGTGCACGAAGTTGTGCCAGTCGTCGCAGATGGCGGCAAAAGCTTCATCGGAATAGCCCAGCATGGCCTTGTACTCTGGCGAATAATACGCATGCTTGGTGCGCAAATCGATTTCCCAGGTGCCATCGCCGAAGCCTTCGAAGGCCATCTGCACCCGCATGTTGCCGGCCCGCACCGCCTTCTCGGCCATGCGCAGGGGCGTGATGTCGAGCAGCAGGCCGCTGTATTTCACCCAGCCCGGGCCGGATTCAGTCATAGTGGCGCTGCCCCGCATCCAGCGCACGGGCTGGCCGGCCACCACCACGCGGCCCTCATAAATCCACGGCAGGCGGTTGCGGGTGGCATAATCGAGGTTCTGTAGAAAGCCCTCCAGCTCGTCGGGATGAATAAAATCCGTCATCCGGGCCAGGTCTTCGGGCTCGACGCCAAACAGCTCGCGCACCTTGGGGCTCACGTAGTCGAAATGGTAAGGCCCTTCGTCGAACTTATGCCACTCGTACAGTACGCCGGGCACATTCTCAGCCAGCGAACGAAAGCGCGGCTCCTCATTGGCCCGCGCCTGCTGCTCCTGCTTCCAAGCGGTGATGTCTTCGAGCACACCCACGTAGCGCACGAGGCTGCCAGCCAGGGGCGACACCGGCCGCACGCTCACGCGCAGCCAGCGCACTGCCGCGCGGGTTGGTTGGGGCAGCTCATACGAAAATGGCAGTTGCTGGCACAAACGCTCCTCAATGTAGGCACTCAGCCCCACATCGCGCACATGGCCGCGCAAAAACGTGATGGGCTGCTGCCCCAGCACCGCTTCGGCCGCCAGCCCCGTCAGCGCCGTGAAGCCGGCATTCACCCATTGCACCCGGCAGTCGGCATCGGCCAGAATGAGGCCAGTATGCGCTTCGCCCAACAGGTAGTGCAGTAGGTCGGGCACCACAAAAGCCGGCTCGTCGGCCATTTCGGGCACGGGGCCAGAGGCCGCCACCTGCTGGCGCAGGGCGCGGTTTTCGGCCCGCAGCCGGGCAATCTCAGCAACTAAGTCGTCGGTATTCGTCATAGCACAGCAGGAAAGGAAGCTGGTTCTCAGGCCAGCGCAGCAGCTATCGGCATCACCGACAACCACTTGCTAAGCTAATGGTTAGCTAAGCTATATAGCCGACGTACGGAATCAGCCGGCTTTCGGACCGCCGCCCGGCAGCTGCCCCACGTAGCTGTGCGACACCGGCACCGGCCCGTGCACGCCGTGCAGCGCAAACGCCAGCTGCAGCGCCTCG
>NZ_BAAGZM010000290.1:0-5256 GCF_054778495.1 Hymenobacter agri | reverse complement strand
ATGCACGCAGCCCGAATTAAAATTTGCATCGACCGACATAATCACAGAACCATCCTCACTTAGACCACCGCCAAATTCTTATAGCTTTTTGCCAGCTCAATAAGGGATTGGTTTTCTGCGCTCTGCCCAAAAGCAGTGGGGGAAATAAGAATAAAAAGCCCTGTAAGTAGTTTTTTCATGGCTGAAAGATAGAGGTGGTAAGCGTGAAAAATACTCTGCCCGGTGAAGAGTTGGTTAGCTGCTGCTACCCAATATATTTCCCTACGTCTTTACCCACCAGCGTGCGCTCAATGCGCCGGTCGGGGATGAGCCACATCAGCGCCACGGCCACGTAGATGGCGCCCGCCACCCATGGCTGCCAGAAGCTGGCCGCGATGCCCGCCACGTAGAGCGGCGGCGACGACAGCCCCTTGAAGTCGCGTCCGATGGCGCGGGCCAAGGTCGAGTCGGGCCCTTCGAGGGCGATAATGCGGCTCTGTAGTATCCAGTAGGCCACGCCGGACATGAGCAGCGTGATGCCATACACGGCCAGCGTGGCGGGGGCAAAGTGGTTTTCGCCCATCCAGCCCGTGGCGAAGGGCACCAGCGACAGCCAGAACAGCAAGTGCAGGTTGGCCCACAGCACGCCGCCCGATACTTTGGTAGTGCCGGCCAGCATCATGTGGTGGTTGTTCCAGTAGATGCCGATGTACACGAAGCTCAGCACGTAGCTGAGCACTACGGGCAGCAGCGGGCGCAGCGCCGCAAAATCGGCCCCGTGCGGCACCTTGATTTCCAGCACCATGATGGTGAGGATGATGGCCAGCACGCCATCGCTGAAAGCTTCGAGTCGTCCTTTGTGCATGGATAGTGGGTGCGTGCCGTTGGGGGCAGGCGCGTGGCGCTAAAGTAGGGCTGTGCGGCAGCATCCGCTACTTTCGTAGCCTTTCCTGTCCCAGAACGCGCTATGTACGCCCGCATCCAGAATGCCCTCGCCCAGCTAGAAGCCACCCACGGCATCCGTATTCTCTACGCGTGCGAGTCGGGCAGCCGCGCCTGGGGCTTTCCGTCGCCCGATTCCGACTACGACGTGCGCTTCATCTACTGCCACCCCGCCGACTGGTACCTAACCCTCGACGAAGGCCCCGACACGCTCAACTTCCCCGTCGACGATGAACTGGACCTGGCTGGCTGGGAGCTGCGCAAGGCCCTGCGCCTGCTGCGCGGCTCCAACGCCTCCCTGTTTGAGTGGTTGCAGTCGCCCATCGTCTACAGCGAGGCGCTGGATTTTCGGGCCCGGCTGGCCTCCCTGCTGCCCGCCGCCTTCAACCTGAAAGCTGGCCTGCACCACTACCTGGGCCAGTTGCGCCGCGGCGTGGAAGAGGACTTGGCCGGTGAAGAAGTTCGGCTGAAACGCCTGTTCTACGCCCTGCGCTCGGCCCTGGCCGCCCGCTGGATTCGCGAGCGCCACACCGTGCCGCCCATGGAATTCGCCCCGCTGCGGACGTTGCTGCCCGCTGCCTTCAATGCTGAAGTAGCCACGCTGCTGGCCGCCAAAGCTAGCGCTGATGAGAAAACAACTGGGCCCCGCCCGGTGGCGTTAGGCGAATTTTTGCGGGAAGAGCTGGCTGCCGGACAGGCCGCGCGCGATGCCTTGCCGGTGCTGCGGGGGAGTAGCGTGGCCAGCGAGCTGGATGCATTGTTTCGGGCGCTGCTGGCCGAGCCTTTTGCGGCCTAGCGAACTGTAGCGCGGACTTTCAGTCCGCGAGTACAAGTATCTGTTGGATGATGTATTCGATGATTCTAGCGAATTAGCAAACTCGTGGACTAAAAGTCCGCGCTACTTTCGTGCATGACCATTGACGACCTGCGCCGCCAGAACCTGATTCTCTTCGAAGCCATCAGCGGCAGCCGCGCCTACGGCACCAATCTGCCGCATTCAGATACCGACCTGAAAGGCGTTTTTATTCTGCCCGAAGACCAGTTTTTCGGCCTCGACTATGTGCCGCAAGTCGCCAATGAAACCAACGACGAGGTGTTTTATGAGCTGCGTCGCTTCGTGGAATTGCTTCTGAAAAACAACCCCACCGTACTCGAATTACTGGGCACGCCGGCCGACTGCGTTGTATACAAACATCCTTTATTCGAACAGTTCAAAGCCGATGATTTTCTCTCGAAGCTCTGCCGGCAAAGTTTTGCCGAGTACGCCGTGGCGCAAATTCGCAAAGCCCGTGGGCTGAATAAGAAAATCAATCATCCCGAGCCCCCGGCCCGCAAATCGGTTCTCGATTTCTGCTACGTGACGGCCGGCGCGGGGGCGCAGCCGGCCACCGACTGGCTGGGCCGCCGTGGCTACGAAGCCGCGCAGTGCGGCTTAGCCAACGTACCGCACCTTAACGATTTATACGCGCTTTTTATCGACGTCACGCCCGGCCGCCCGCTTGGCTACCGCGGCCTCGTGCGCGATGCCGAAACTTCGCAGGACGTGCTGCTCTCAGCCGTGCCGAAAGGGGAGGAGCCCATGGCCTACCTATCCTTCAATCGCAACGGCTATAGCACGTACTGCAGGGTATTTCGCGAGTATTGGGATTGGGTGGAAAAGCGAAATAAGGAACGCTACGAAAATACCGTGCAGCACGGCAAAAATTACGATGCGAAAAACATGCTGCACGTATTTCGCCTGCTGCAAATGGCCGAAGAGATTGCCAAATGCGGCGAGTTGAACGTGCGCCGTCCCAACCGCGAATTCCTGCTGCAAATTCGGCGTGGTGAATTTGAGTATGAGCAGTTGGTGGCCGACGCCGAGCAGCTGGTGGCGCGGGTAGAAGCTGCTTTTGTCACTTCGGCGCTCCCCGATGCGCCCGATAAGGAAACCGCCGAGCGGCTATTAATTCGGGTGCGTCGAATGTTTTATCAGATAATGAATTGACAAATAGTTAATTCTTGCTCGTCAACAGCGCGCTAAGGCCTACCGGAGCCACAACCATTGCCTCGCCCTGAGGACCGGTTGTGACGGTGATAGGAGTGAAACGATTTTGGTAATACCAAAAAAAGCGGCTGGAAATCGGTTGCGGATGCTCGGCGTATGATTTTTCGATGAGGGTTTTGGTGCGTTGAATAAACTGCATAAAATCGAGCGGTTTTTCCGGCGTGATTCGACAGATATTAACCAGCCCTTTATTGGGAATGGCAACTACCGCACCCCATTGGCCCACGAGTTCCGGCGAATTATTTGCCAGGTCGAGGGCGTAACTGCCGGCGTAGTCCTCATTGCCGATAAAACTGATTTCAATACTGCCACCAGTGCCGTCAAATTGCTTGGTGATTTTTTGAACGGGCTGCCTGTTAACGTTGTGCTGGGCAATTTGGAAAATATCTTCTGCCGACTTATTCCATGAAGCGAAAAGCGGCTTGGGAACGGGGGTAAAGGCCCCGGGAAGGTCGAGCATCAGCATCGTGTAAGTGCCATCCAGGTCGACTTTAGTCACATAGTTGTCGATGCCGCCGCGTTGCGTCACGGTTTGCTGCGAATAAATACGTACACTGAGATATTTCGCAACGGTATCGAAATTCTGTACATTCAAATTTGCCTGCTTGCGAATGGAGGCAAATAAGTTGGTAAAGTGGTCCTGTATGAGGCCAGGCAACTGATTTTTATCGGCAACGGCCAGACATTTAGCAAGCAAATTATCAAGGTTTACCGTGCCCTTATTCTGGCCCTGAAGCTCAATAACACCGTCTTTTACTTGTTTCACCGGATATTCCCGCCCAATGGCCGCAACCGACAAATCGACAATTTTCTTGTAGTCGTCTTTACTAATAGCCGCTCGGTAGGCTTTGGGTACGGTGTAGCTGATGGTTTGTGCCCCGGCGCTACCAAGACAAAGCAGAATAAGGAAGAAAGTAATCAGTGATTTCATGCTGAGCGGAAGGAAGGTTGAATAAGTGCCTCTGGCGGCATTGAAATGTGAAATAGCCGGTAGGACCAGGGGTAAATCTACTACCTTGCGCCCATGCAATCTTCTCTGCTGTCTCAGACCCGTGCTGCCCTGCTGGGCCTGGCCGTGGGCGACGCCCTCGGCGTGCCCGTCGAGTTTGCGCCCCGCGCCGCTCGCCAAAAAGACCCTGTTGTCGACATGCGTGCTTATGGCACTCACCACCAGCCCGCCGGCACCTGGTCCGACGACGCCTCGCTCACTTTTTGCTTAGCTGAAACGCTGGCGCGTCCCGGCGGCCGCCACGGCGCGCCCGATTTGGCCGACTTCGCCCGGCGCAGCATCAACTGGCTCTACCAGTCGTACTGGACGGCGCACGGCAAAACTTTCGATGTCGGCAACGCCACCCGCGCGGCCATCGACCGGCTGCAACGTGGCATCGAGCCTACCCAAGCCGGTCCCAGTTCCGAATTTGATAATGGCAACGGCGCGCTCATGCGCATTCTGCCCTTGGCGTTTCACGATGTTTGGCGCGCTGAAAACCTCGATATGAACGCCGCCTGGACGCTCACCGAAAATGTAGCCAGCGTCACGCACGGCCACCCGCGCTCCACGCTGGGCTGCTTCCTGTACCTGCTGGTGGCGCGGGGGCTGCTGGCGGGTTTAACTCCTGCGGATGCCTGTGCAGCCATGTGCGAACTTGCTAATCCGTGGTTAGCGCAAAGCCACAAACGAACGGCTGAACAAGCCAGCTACTATCAGGCAACGCTTAATGGCAAATTACCCAAGCTAAAGGAGGCAGTGATTTCGTCCTCCGGCTATGTAGCTCACACCCTCGAAGCAGCGCTGTGGTGTCTGTTGCGGCACGACACTTACGCCGCTACTGTGCTGGCCGCCGTGAACCTTGGCGACGACACCGATACCACCGGCGCCGTGGCCGGCGGCCTTGCGGGCCTGGCCTACGGCGAAGCCGGCATTCCGGCCGAGTGGCTGGCCGTGCTGGCCCGCCGCGCCGACATTGAAAATCTGGCCGAACGGCTGGCGACAGCGTAGCAGGTGGCGTTAATTTTCTTACCTTCTGGCATGAATACGACGCCCACCCCCCGCCCGCTGCCCAACTCGTATTGGGCCACCCCGCTGCTGCTCGCCTCCGAGTACCCCGGCGACAAACAGCCCGACCAGGCTGCCCACCGCCTCGACCTGCTACTGGCCGCCGGCATCCGCGACTTCTACGACCTCACCGAGGCCCACGAAAAGCTCGAACCCTACGAAGACCTACTGCGGGCCCGCGCCGCCCACCTGGGCCTGCCCGCCGAAAGCGTGCGCTACCGCCGCTTGCCCA
>NZ_BAAGZM010000289.1:0-5258 GCF_054778495.1 Hymenobacter agri | reverse complement strand
CAGCGCCGCCAGGCCCAGCACCCCGGCGTAGAGCAGGTTGGCCGGGTGGTGCTCGCTGCCGAGTAATCCCACGGCCCCGTTCAGCCAGATGAGCAGCAAGCCCGCCGCCAGCGCCAGCCCGATGCCGAACCGGTACGCGGGGCCGTTGGCCTGGCCGGCAATGAGCTGGTACACCAGCCCGGTGCCGAATACCAGCCCACCGGCAAACACGAAGTCGGCAAGCGTCCAGTTGACTTCCTTAGTGAACTGCATGGCCACGAAGGGAACCAGCAGCAGGGCGGCCGTGACGAGGGCCAGGCGGGAAACGGATTTGAGGTGCAGCGTCATGATACTAAAGCTGAGGAATGAGGGAAACTGAACTTGGGAATCCAGTGGCCCGAGGCCATAACCAATCTGGCATTGGACCTTGGGCGCGAGTTGATGACAAAGAAATCACAATCACTTTGTATTTCAAAGTAATTTCAAACACTTTATCAACTGCGCCGTTCCCCGTAGCTCGTGAAGGCGTTTTTTGCTAGTGAGCACCGCAACAAGTACCGGTTAGAATGCTCGGACCGCCCGCTGGCTTCCGGCCGACTGAATCATCACTTGCACCACTGGCCCGCAAACAGGCAAGGCATCTCACGAGGTGCCCTGTGGTGGTTTAGCGCAGGTCAGCGGCTAACTCGATGACGTTGCCATGCAGGTCGGCAATGAAGCCGCAGCGCTTGCCGATGGCCGGCACGTCGAACGGCTCGAGCACGACGGCTACGCCGCGCTTGCGCAGGGCGGCCAGCGTGGCGTCTACGTCGGCCACATTTAAGCAAAAGTGGTGGTAGCCCAGGCGCACCGGCGGCGTGGGAGTGGGCGCCGGGCCGGGCGGGCCTTCGCACAGCACTTCCAGCCAGAAGCTGTCGTCGTTGGCCGGGGCGAGGAAGGCGAGCTGCAATTCGCCCACCGTCCAGGTGTGGAGGAGGCGGAAGCCGAGCTTGTCGGCGTACCAGTGCAGGGTGCCGGCAAAATCCGGGGTGCGCAGCCCCACGTGCGCGCCACGCATGGTGCCGTTGACGCCCTGCGGCACTTTGGCCGGCAGCGCGATGGTGTTCTGATTCATGTAGTTTCCGGTTCGGTTGCCCAAGTGGCTGGGCCGCACAAAGGTGCCGAGCGCCGCGGCCGGAACTGTGGTGAATATTTCAGTTTCTGCGGGGAGTTGGGTGGGGAGCCCTGTGATGATTTTAATATTAGTGATGGCGCGTGTCTGCGGCATCGGTAAGGCCTGCTACCACCAACGCCCGCAAGTATGCGGACTATGTGGTGAGCGACGCGCCCACCGACGCTACGCCGCCCCGGCCGTAGCGGCTGGCCGATTGGCAGGAAAAAAGGGCGCCCGCTGGGGCGCCCTTTTTTGAGTTTTGAACAGTTTATTCTAATACATTCTAAGGCCGTTGATAGGCATAGAGACGGAGATTGTCTGGCGATAACTCCATTTGAAACTTGCCGATTGAATCGATTTTTTGTTGAATAGATAACAGGTCTTGGGGCAATGAATTACTGCTAGCGAATCGAGGAAAATCTAACCACTCAATTTCTTTGTATGCTGCCCAGCCTAACCGAGGCCTACCGATAATCATAGCCTCCATCGCGCTGGCATAATAGTTAAACTGATAACTCGTGTGCTCGTCGATAGCAAGGAGCCTCTCGACGCTTTCATCCTCCCAAATAAGTTTGACCTTACACTCGTGGACCAAAAACCAATTTTTCACTAGCGTTGCGATAAGTTTAACCCACTTGGCATTGCTCATTAGTGGGTGAAGATTGGATTCAAGAATAACCTTGTCCAAATCTGCATCAGCACGCTTTATCGCAAAATTGCGTTTCATCATGAGGTTAAAAGGTATTCCGGAAACTTAAGTCATACTCGCCACCGGCCCCACGCTCGCCCGCACCTCACCAAACCCAGAGGGTACCACCACGGCCGGCAGCACCAGACCGGTTTCCAGCGCAGCTCCTGCTACGGCGGGCTGGACATTGGTCGAAACGCATCTGCGACGCGCGCAAATTGGAAACTCAATGACCATTCTTTACTATGGTGAAGGAGGTGTAGCAAAATATGCTTGCCGGGTCAGGGCGACCTCTTGTCAGATATCTCGCGGTTGTGAATCTCGCCGGCACACCTTTTCCCGGCCTGAAATATCCTGTCACCCGAATCTGGAGGGGTATGTTATTTCCGTTCCACAGCTTATCAACCTCTGGAAGTGACGCCTTGGCTTTTTCCAGATAGATGTGTTCCGGATACCTAACGGGCGACTTCGTCCTAATAACCCATTGGGCACACGTGCATCCAACGGCACCGTAAGACACCACAAGCGTTAATGCAGGTACTTTAGTGGGTACAGAAGTAGCAGCACTCCACAAGAAGGCTAAGGCAATAATTGTATTCACCACAGTGTCTGAAAGCTGCTTCGAAAACTTAAGCGGTAAGTGCAAATTCGCCTTGAACTAGGCTCACCCGCACCTCGCCGAAGCCAACCGGCACCACCACGGCCGGCAGCACCAGCCCGGTTTCCAGCGTTTCTTCGGTTACGGCGGCAGGCTGGCCATCGGTGGTGGCTGCGAGCGTGCCGGGCAGGCCGTGCAGCACCACGCGGTAGGTGGCGTAGCTGGGGGCGTAGTCGCCTTCGCTGGTTTGGGTGAGTATGAGGCCCTCGGCGGAGCCGCTGACGGTGAAGCGGCGCAGGGATTTCTGGCCTTCGGTGTAGGCGTAGCCCTCGCCGCCGTCGTCGTAGAGCACGCTTTCGAGGGTACCGTTTTTGTGGTACACGTGCAGGGTCAGCTCTTCCACGGCTTTTTCGCCTACGTACTGCATCACGGGCTGCATGGGCACCACGGCCCCGGCCCTGATGAAGAGCGGAATGCGGGTGAGGTCGGCGGCGGCCCACACTTCGGCGCCGCCGGTTTGCAGGGCGTCGGTCCAGTAGTAGAACCAGTCGCCGCGGGGCAGGTACATCCAGCGGCCGTCGGCACCGGGCTGGGTAATGGGGCACACCAGCAGGTTGTCGCCGAGGCCGAACTCGGCCATTCGCAGGTAGGTTTCGGTGTCGTTCTGGTCGAGGAAGGTGAGCGGGCGCAGCATGGGCGTGCCGTGGGTGGCGTACTGCCAGAAGGCGGTGTACACGTAGGGCAGCAGGCGGTAGCGCAGCTCGATGAAGCGGCGGGCGAGGTCGGTGGTGTCGTCGCCGAAGCTCCAGGGCTCCTGGTCGCCGTGGTCGCCGGAGGAGTGGGTGCGGAAGAAGGGGTGGAAGGCCCCGAGAGCAATCCAGCGGGCGTAGAGCTCGCCGGTGGGCGTGTCGATGAAGCCGCCGATGTCGGAGCCGATGAAGCTGAAGCCCGAGATGCTCAGGCGCTGGCACTGGATGTTGGCCAGCCAGAGGTGCTCCCAGCTGGCGATGTTGTCGCCGGTCCAGCCCGAGGAGTAGCGCTGCCCGCCGCTGTAGGTGCTGCGCGTGATGGTAAAGGGCCGGTTGGGGTAGCTGAAGCGCTTCACGCCGTCGTTGGTGGCGCGGGCCATCTGCATGCCGTAGATGTTGTGGGCCTTCTGGTGCGAGGCCCAGTGCCCGTCGTAGTGGAAGCGCACGTCGGGCGGGAAGGTGCCCTTCTCGAACACGGCCGGCTCGTTCATGTCGTTCCACACGCCCTTCACGCCGATGTCCTGAATCAGCTCCTTGAACAAGCCGGCCCACCACTCGCGCACGGCCGGGTTGGTATAGTCGGGGAAGTTGCAGAGGCCGGGCCACACCGAGCCCTTCATCAGCGGGCCATCGGCGCGGCGGCAGAAGTAGTCGTTGGCCACACCCTCCTGGTACACCGAATACTCGGGGTCAATCTTGATGCCGGGGTCGATGATGACGACGGTTTTGAAGCCGTCCTGGGCCAGCTCCTGCACCATGCGCTTGGGCTCGGGGAAGTGCTGCTTGCTCCACGTGAAGCAGCGGTAGCCCTCCATGTAGTCGATGTCGAGGTAGAGGGCGTCGCAGGGAATCTGGCGGTCGCGCAGGCCGCGGGCAATTTCCCGCACGTTGCTTTCGGGGAAGTAGCTCCACTTGCACTGGTGGTAGCCCAGCGTCCAGAGGGGCGGCAGCTCGGGCGGGCAGGTGAGCAGGGTGTATTCCTGGGCCACTTCGAGCAGCGTAGGGCCGTAGATGAAGTAGTAGTTCAGCTCGCCGCCCTGGGCCCAGAAGCTGGTCACGTCGGCCCGCTCCGCGGCAAAGTCGAAGCTGGCCTTGAAGGTGTTATCGAAGAAAATGCCGTGCGCGATTTTCTGGTGCAGCACGTGGTAGAACGGGATGTTCTTGTAGAGCGGGTCGGAGCCTTTCTGGTAGCCGTAGGTGTCGGAGCCCCAGTTGGTGAAGCGCTTGCCGCGCAGGTTCATGTTGTCGGGCTTGTCGCCGAGGCCATAGTAGTGCACGCCGGGCGGCACTTGCTTGCTCATCTTCACGATGTCGTTGCCGGTGTCGTAGTCGTACTCCCAGTGAAAGCCCTTCTCGTCTTCGCTCAGCACCGTGCCCGAGCGGTCGAGCACGCGGGCCTTCAGGTTCTCCTTCTGAATAATGCAGATAAGCCGGGCCGTGGTGAGGCGGTAGTGGTCGGGCTTCTCGCGGAACTCGACCACGGCCGGGGCCAGGCGCGTGGTGGCATCGGCCGGCACGGCGTAGGAGAAATCGGGTGAGAGCGGCCCGTCGGTGAGGTAGCGGAAGCGCAGGATTTTGTCGCTCAGCACGTGCAGCAGCAGGCGCACGCCGTTGCGGCAGTTGAAGAGAAACCGGTGGCCGTCGAGCTCGTCGACGCGGACAATTTCGCCGGGCAGATGCTCCTGGTGGCTCTTGGCCGCCAGGTCGTTCACCATGTAGTTATTTTCCTGAAGGAAGTTCATAAGTCGTTTCTGGGCAAAGCACAACCCGGGCCGCCAATCAGGCAAAAGCCGGCCGAATGGGGCGGGTTGGCGGCTGATTAAGTTCGCAAGTTACTTTTTTAAACTACCGCCGGAAAGGAATTTTCGGCGAGATGTGGCCCGCGCGCCGTAGCATTGGGGAAGTTTTCGCCGAACGGCACGCCACCCCGGCCCGGCACCCACCGTCCCCGTTCGTCCCTCCCCGCTGCGCATGATTCCGACCGATTTTTCCGTCCTGCTCCTGGCCTGGGACGATGCCGACCCCGGCGTGGCCGTGCTGGGCGGCTCGGCCCTGCCCCCCACCCTGCCGCTGGTGTATCAGCTGGCCGCC
>NZ_BAAGZM010000288.1:0-5265 GCF_054778495.1 Hymenobacter agri | reverse complement strand
CCCGGCGCACCCTGCGGGGCGAGGCCCGACGCGAAGCATACTGGCGCATTGAGCAAGCTACCAACACCCGCCTCGACAGCCTGCTGCCGAGCGCCCGGCAGCAGCGCAAGCTGCACCACCGCCGCAACAAGATTGAGCGGCAGTTGCGGCAGCTACCTCCGGCGCCCTGGCGGGGCGAATAGACTACGCATCAGTTTTTTGCAGCAGTAGGCCGGAGGAAAACCGCTCAAACTGGGCCATCAACTGGTTTTCTGCGTATTGATAGCAGTACCGCTATTTATGCATCGCATGCGCTTTTCTCGCTTCTTTACGCTTCTGGCATTTAGCCTGGCCACAGCCAGCTGCTCCATCTTTCACCGCGACAAGCCCGCCCCGCCGGTAGTGGAAACTGTGCGCACCGAAAGCTCGCCGGCCCCCGCCACCGCCGCCCGCGACCTCGCCGACGTGATGACCACCGAGCTCAAGCTCACGCCCGACCAAACTATCCGCGTGCGCACCGTACTCAACGGCACGCTCAAGGAGTCGAACGCCGCCAAGGAGAAGCTGCCCGCCCAATCGCCCCAGCTCCTGGCCGAGCTTAAGCGCATCAACATTAACTCGCAGAAAGAGCTGCGCGCCGTTATCGGCCCCGAGAAGTTCAAGCTGCTGCAAACCAAAGCTGTGCAGCAAAAAATTGCCGCTGACATGCAGCAGAAGCAATAACGGTGGCTGCTCAGTGCCGCCGGTCGTAGTCGCCCGTGGTTTCCCACAAGCCGGCGTAGCGGCCCACGCGGCGGGTTTCGGCCGGCGAGGCTGGTACGAGCTGGAAGTAGGAAGTGCCGTCGTAGCGGGTGTAGCGCACGGTGGCGGGGGCCAGCGCCCGCAGGCGCAAGGTGTCGGTGCCCAGCCGTTGGCGTAACAAGTGGCGGCCCTTGATTTCCAGTCGCTCCACATCCCACATATCAACGCGGTGCGCCGCCGTGCCATCGTAGATGCTCAGGTAATAACGGCCTTGGAAACGGCGCAAGTGTCCCGCGCCGAAGCTGTCGCCAATCGTGAAAACCGTGTCGGTGCGCAGCCAGCTGTCGCGCACCGAGTCGCGGCCGAGCTGGTGCAGGTAGTGCAGCTTGCCATTGGCCAGGAAGGTACTATCAGCCCGCATCTTGTAGCCCAGCGAGTCGAGCTCATGCCGGCTGCGGCGCTGCGTTTCAAGCTCCTGCACCCACATGGCCGTGCGCCCGATGCACACGGAGCTGGTCGAATCCTCGGCGGTATACACGCCTCGGTGGCGGGCCGGAAACTCCGCCATATCTGCCGCCTGTGCCGGAAAAGGGCCGCCAAACGTCACGGCCCAGCCGCCATCGCAGGCCACGAGCAGCGGGCAGCCAATTCCTATTCCTAGCACGCGCACCCAGCCGTTGATTTTCATGGCTTTTCATACTCCAACCGCTGCAAAGGTAACCCGACCAAAACAGCCCGGTTGCTCCGGTTTTCGGCCTGAATTTCCTTCTACAGGTACTTCACCAGCAGATTCACCAGCTTCTGCACCTTGGGGGTGTAGGGCGGATACATGGCCTTGATGCCGGTGAGGCCTACGCGCTGCCGCATCACGCCCTTCTCGTTGCTGAATGCCAGGAAGCCGGCGTGCCCGTGCGCCTTGCCCAGGCCCGAGTTGCCAACGCCGCCGGTGGGCAGCTCGGGATGGGCGAAATGCAGCACTACCTCGTTCACGCCCGCGCCGCCAGCCGAGATATTGTCGAGCAAATAGCGGCGGTTTTCGGCGCTGGCACTGAACACGTACTGCGCCAACGGCTTGAGCCGGGCATTCACGTAAGCCGCCGTTTCGTTCAGATTTTTGTAGGTGAGCACGGGCAGCAGCGGGCCGAAAATTTCCTCTTCCAACACGCGGGCATCGGCCGGCACGTTGGTGAGGATGGTGGGCGCGATGTAATTCTGGCTGGCGTCGACTTCGCCGCCCACGGCCACGGTCGCGCCCTTGGTCTGGGCATCTTCGAGCAGGCCGGCGAGGCGGGCAAAGTGGTTTTCGTTCACGATGCGGGCCAGCGAATCCGACGCTTCCACGCCCGCGCCGCCGGGGTTGTAAGCCCGCTCGATGGCCGCCCGCAGCTCCTGCACCAGCGCGGGCTGCACGCTTTCGTGCACCAGCAAGTAGTCGGGCGCCACGCAGGTCTGGCCGTTGTTCAGGAACTTGCCCCACACGATTTTCTCGGCCGCGTCGCGCAGGTCGGCAGTTTCGTCCACCACGGTGGGGTTTTTGCCGCCCAGCTCCAGCGTGAGGCCGCAGAGGTGCTCGGCAGCGGCGCGCATCACAATTTTGCCCACCTCGGGGCTGCCGGTGAAGAAAATGTGGTCCCAAGGCAGGCGTAACAGGTCAGTGGCTACTTCCTTGCCGCCCGGCAGCAGCAGGACCTCGTCGGGCCGGAACAGGTCTTCGCACAGCTTTTGCAGCAGCGCCGAGGTGGCCGGCGTCTGCTCGGCGGGCTTGATGACAACAGCATTGCCGGCCGCGATGGCCGAAATCAGCGGGCCCACGGCCAGGTAAAACGGGTAGTTCCAGGGCGAGATAATCAGCACCACGCCCTTGGGCTCGACCTGCACCCACGAGCGGGTGCCCAGCAGCGCCATGCTCGCACCCACCGGGCGCGGAGCCATCCATTTTTTGAGGTGCTTGCTGGTGTGCTTGAGCTCAACCAGCGAGGTCCAGATTTCGGTGAGGTCGGTTTCGGCCGCGGGCTTGCGGAAGTCGGCCAGCAGCGCCTGCTGAATGTCGGTGCGGTGCGCGTGCAGCCAGTCGGCCAGCTTGGCCAGCCGCGCCCGGCGCTCGCCCACGCCTTCGCTGCGCAGCATTGGGGCCCGCTCGCGCAACGCTTCAAACTGCGCCTGAAACGGGTTGGAAGCAAGCGTGGCATGGCGCGGAGAAAGGGCGGCAGCGGGCGGGAAAACGGGCGATTGCATGGGTGGGAAAGCAGCTAGAACGGGCCCGAAATCGGGCTTGCCAGAAAGATACGCGGCTTGCACAACATTTCGTTTGCTCATCCGTCTGCGCACTTGGCTTGTTACTCCAGCATGTCTGCTTCGCGAGGTTAGTGTTATCTTTGCGGCCTTGTTTGCCGATTTCGACCTAGTTAGCCGATTCCGTTATTATCCCGGTCCGCCGCTTTTACATTCATGGCGCACTCATTATTAATTAGTTGTCCGTTACGTGTCGTTCTTTGTCCTTTGCCGCGCCCGGCGGCTGTTTGTTCCGCTGTTGTTAGGTTTCGCCCTTAGCAGCCCGCAGCTGGCCCTTGCCGCGCCCGCCGCCGCCGATACTATTTTAGCCCCTACGCCGGCCGATACGCTCCGCGCTGTTGCCACGGCCACCGCCGCAACGCAGCCGGCCCCCAAGCCGGCCAGCTGCATTGCTCCCGAGCCGCACATCCACCCGCGCGACGCCAACGGCCGCATCACCGACTACACCGTGGCCCCGGGCGTGACCTGGCACTACGACAAACCCAAGCCCTTCGAGTGGGCCTACCACATTCCGCGCGATTTGGGCCAGTTTCCGAAGTTCGCGTTTCGGGCTGAAAATAAGGAGGCGCTGCTAGGCATTGCGGCCGGCTCGGTGGCCCTGTGGGCCTTCGACCAGGTTATTACCGACGGCGCGCAGCAGTTCGGGCGGGCCATCAATCTGAAAGCCGCCAGCACTCAGAAAACGCTGGTGTACATTCCGTTCCGCATCGGCTCAGCCAACCTGCCGTTCGAGTTCAACGTGCCCGACAACCTCAACAGCGCGTTCTACTTCCTCGGCGACGGCTGGACGCATCTCACCGTGGCCAGCAGCTTCTGGATTTACGGCGGCATCAAAAAGGACAACCGGGCGCTACGCACTTCCAGCCAGCTTGGCGAAGCCATTTTCAGCACCGGCCTGGTGGTGCAAACCATGAAGCGCCTCACCGGCCGCCAGAGCCCCTACGTGGCCACGCAGCCGCGCGGCGAGTGGAATTTCTTCCCCTCGTACAGCACCTACCAGAGCTTCGTACCCAACTACGATGCCTTCCCCACCGGCCACCTGGCCACGGCCATGGCCACCGTGACGGTTATTGCCGAAAACTACCCCGAGTACCGCTTCGTGCGCCCCGTGGGCTATTCGCTGATGGGCCTGCTCGGCTACGCCATGCTGAACAACGGCGTGCATTGGGCCAGCGACTACCCGGTGGGCATCGCGTTGGGCTACGCTTTTGCCAAAATTGCGGTGCGCAACGGCCGCACCCGCGTGGAAGCCCCAGCCGATAGCAGCGCGGCGCATGGCACGGGTTTCCGAACCCTACCGCACCCTAAGCCGTGGTTCCAGCGGGGGCAGTTTGCGCCCTACACCTATGGTCCGTTCACGGGGGCCAGCTGGTCGTTGCGGCTGTAGCGGGTTAAAATTTGCTTAAAAAGCAATTCCCGCAGTCCGGGAACCGAATGCGCCCGTACTTTTAAGTATTCCGGAGCATGCGGCTTTTATTTCGCCGCCTTACTGTTACCGCCATGGCCGTCTACTCCCCGACCGTTGCCACCCCGCCTTTGGCCGAAAGCCAGGCCCATTTGCGCCAACAGCTTGATTTGCTGGCCGATTTCTGGAACCAATGCTCCGAGCTGGAGCTAAGCATTCATCCGGGCCCCGGCCGCTGGAGCCGCCGGGAGATTCTGGGCCACCTCATCGATTCGGCTTTCAACAACCACCGCCGCATTGTGGGGGCCTGCCTGGCCCCGCCGCCCCACCAGCTGCGCCCCTACGACCAGGACGCTTGGGTGCGCGTAGCCGACTACCAGCACTACCCCTGCGCCGACCTGCTCGTGCTCTGGACCAGCCTCAACCAGCTCATCCTGCACCTGCTCGACCGCCTGCCGCCGCACCTGCTCGCCAACGAATACCTGACCCTGAACGGCAACCCCACCACCCTGCACTGGCTCATCAGCGACTACGCGCTGCACCTCGAGCACCACGTGTGGCAGATTATTCACGGCGACTGAGCCACCAGGGGCGCTGCTGTACCAAGCCGCCCGCGCCGGTCTATACCAAGCAAAAGCCCGCATCTGAATCAGGTGCGGGCTTTCCATTTTCGGCACAGTTCAGCAACTGATGGGTTGAGCTGTTTCATTCAGGCCGCAACGCTGCCATCGTTTTGCCTTACCGCCTATTCGACGACGAATTTTTTAACGAAGCCGCCGCTGCCGCCCACCTGCACGTGCACCAGGTACAGGCCCGCCGGCCAGCCAGCCGTGGGCAGGCGCAGCGCC
>NZ_BAAGZM010000287.1:0-5301 GCF_054778495.1 Hymenobacter agri | reverse complement strand
TGAGCCAGCGCGTGGACGAGGAGCTGCGCTGGCTGCGCGCCCACCTGCCCGAGCTGCTGGCCGAGGCCAAAGGGGCCGCAACCCCGGTCCCGGAACCAACGCCTTTGCCCCACGCCCCCGCTACCGGCCAGGTGGCGGATGACGTGCAGATGGATTAAAAAGAACGTCGGCAATGCGGCAAACGAAAAAGAACGTCATGCAGAGCGTAGCGAAGCATCTCGCGTGCAGTGGTAAACCTAACGATTGAGTTACTTCCCCACGCGAGATGCTTCGCTGCGCTCTGCATGACGTTCTTTTTGAAGGCCTTCACTGCCATTTTAAATAACTTGTTCAACTCCGCTATAATCATGAAAGCTGCTTTACCTGTTGTGCTGCTGCTGGCTTCGGCGGCGGCCTGCCGCGCCACCGCGCCCACCGACCGCAACGCCCTGCCCAACCACCGGCCCGTGACCGAAACCACCATCCCCGAAACCGAAGAGCCCAGCCGCAAAGCCGGCCTGGAGCTGCCCGCTCCCATTCCGCCCGTGAAATACCCCGTGACCCGCAAGGTCGACCACGTCGACGACTATTTTGGTACCAAGGTGCCCGACCCGTACCGCTGGCTCGAAGCCCTCGATGCGCCCGATACCAAGCAGTGGGTAGCCGAAGAAAACAAGGTGACGTTTGGCTATCTCGACCAGATTCCGTTCCGCGACAAGATTCGGCAGCGGCTGACGAAAATCTGGAACTACGAGCGGTTTGGCGTGCCCGAGCAGGTGGGGGAGGAGCTGGTATTCAGCAAGAACGACGGCTTGCAGAACCAGGCCGTGCTCTACCGCCAGCGCGGCGCGGGCGAGCCGCAGGTGCTGCTCGACCCCAACAAGTTCTCGGCCGATGGCACTACCGCCCTGGCCGGCATGGAATTTAGCAACGACCACCGCTACCTGGCCTACGCCACCAGCAGCGGCGGCTCCGACTGGCACAAAGTGCAGATAATGGACCTGAAAACCAACAAGCTGCTGCCCGAAACCTTGGAGTGGGTGAAGGTGTCGGGCACATCGTGGACCAAAAACGGCTTCTATTATGGCCGCTACGACGCGCCCAAGGCCGGCCAGAACGGGCTGTCGGGCAAGAATGAGTATCACAAGGTGTACTTCCACAAGCTGAACACGCCGCAATCGGCCGACAAGCTGGTGTATGAAGACAAAACAAAGCCGCTGGGCTTCCGCTTCGTGACGGCCACGGAAGACGAGCGTTTTCTGGTGCTGAGCCTCACCGACGCCAAGGCCGACGGCAACCAGCTGCGCGTGCGCGACCTCACCGACCCCAAGCAGGCCAACACCTGGACCACGCTCATTGCCAGCTACGAAGACAATAACAGCGTGATTGGCAACGTGGGCGGCGAGGTGCTGGTGTACACAAACTACAAGGCCCCCAACTACCGCGTCGTCCGCATCGACCCGAAGAAGCCTGCCGAAGCCAACTGGCACGACGTGCTGCCCGAAACCAAAAACAAGCTCGAAAGCGTGCAGCAGGTGGGCGGCAAGCTCATTGCCGACTATCTGAACGACGCCAGCTCGCAGGTGAAGGTGTATTCGGAACTGGGCAAGTTTGAGCACGATGTGAAGCTGCCCGCCATTGGCACGGCCAGCGGCTTCGGCGGCCGGCGCGATGCCAAGTCGGTGTACTACGCCTTCACATCCTTCACCTACCCGACCACCATCTATAAGTACGATTTGGCCACCAACACCAGCACGGTATTCCGCGCCCCGCAGGTGGACGTGAACCCGAACGAATACGTGACCACGCAGGTGTTCTACCCCAGCAAGGACGGCACGAAGATTCCCATGTTCATCGTGCATAAGAAAGGGGTGGAGCTGAATGGCAAGAACCCCACGTACCTGTACGCCTACGGCGGCTTCAACATCTCGCTCACGCCGGGCTTCTCGGTGGCGCGCATGCTGTGGCTCGAAAACGGCGGCGTGCTGGCCATTCCGAACCTGCGCGGCGGCGGCGAGTACGGCGAGGCATGGCACAAAGCCGGTATGACGCCCAACAAGCAGAACGTATTCGACGACTTCATTGCCGCCGCCGAGTACCTCAAGAACAACAAGTACACCGACTACGACCATCTCGCCATCGCGGGCGGCTCGAACGGCGGCCTGCTGGTGGGCGCCACCATGACGCAGCGCCCCGACCTATGCAAAGTGGCCCTGCCCGCCGTGGGCGTAATGGACATGCTGCGCTACCAGACCTTCACCATCGGCTGGAACTGGGCCCCCGAATACGGCACCTCGGCCGACAAGGCGCAGTTCGAGAACCTGCGCCAGTTCTCGCCCCTGCACAACCTGAAGCCGGCCGCCTACCCCGCCACGCTCATCACCACCGCCGACCACGACGACCGCGTGGTGCCGGCCCACTCCTTCAAATTCGCCGCCGCCCTGCAGGCTGCCAACACCGGCCTCAACCCCACGCTCATCCGCGTAGACGTGAACGCCGGCCACGGCGCGGGCAAAAGCACCAAGCTGCAGATTGACGAGTGGGCCGACGTGTGGAGCTTCTGCTACGCCAACATGGGCGTAACGCCGGACGTGAAGTAAGCATTTGAAGCTGTTCTGATGACTGTTCGAGCGGGCGTAGTTTGGCTGTTGCTGCTGCTCGTGCTCTCGGCCCTGCCGGGGCACGGGCAGTCGCGGTTTTATCTGTATAGCGAGGACATTGCCCTGCCCGCCCGCATCAACACCATTGCGCTGTTGCACATCGATTTCGATACTACTCTGCACGTAGGAAACACCGTCGCTAAAGGCCAGTCAATTGGGCAAACCAACCAATTACCGCTGGTGCGCTCGGTGCGCTACGGCATGAAAATCATTGCTTCGGAAGATGCTTACGCAGCGGGCGACTTTGCCACCGCGGCCCATGTGCTGGAAGAGGCCACCCGGCACGAGCCTGCTAATCCATTCATTACCTGTCAACTGGCTCGCAGTCTGTATCGCAATGAAGCCACTAAGCCACGCGCCTACGAGCTGTACCAGCGTTTGATACGACAAATAGAAGCCAGCGTGCCGCGTAATGACACCATTTTGTACGTAGACGCATGGTTTGCCGAAGCCTACTGGAAGCTGGGGACCCTCTACCTCGACCACGCGCGCTGGGCCGATGCTGTTCGCAGCATCAGTCAGTTTCTGGCGGCAACGTCGCGCGCCGAATACGCCGCTACGCCACTATATGAGGAAATTCTGGGCTACCTCACCGAAAGCTTCTACCAGTTAGGTGATGCCAAGCTGTGCCGCCACTATGGGCAACTAACGCTGAAATTCTTCCCCCACAATCAATACGTGCTGCCGTACCTGGCCCACCTGCCGCCCAAGGCTAAAGTGAATCCCAAGCGCTAGCATTATCATGCAGCAAATAGCCAGGCCGTAAAATCCCACTCATGCCAGCGGGATTTTACGGCCTGGCTATTTGCTGTTGGGAAGCTACTGCCCGGCCCCGCCCGCGCCGCCCGCCGGCTTCAGGTTCGTCTCGAACAGCTTGAGAATGCGCTTGTACTCATCGGTCCACGAGGCGGGCTCGATGAAGCTGTGGTCTTCGACGGGGTACACGGCCAGCTCCCAGTTCTCCTTTTTGAGCTCGATGAGGCGCTGCGAAAGGCGCACGATGTCCTGGAAGTGCACGTTGGTATCGACCATGCCATGGCACATCAGCAGCGCGCCTTTGAGGCCGGCGGCGTGGTTGATGGGGGAGGAGCGGGCGTAGGCGATGGAGTCGTTGTAGGGCTCGTTGAGGATATTGTCGGTGTAGCCGTGGTTGTAGTGGGCCCAGTCGGTCACGGCGCGCAGGGCGGCCCCGGCCCGGAACACATCGGGCTGCGTGAACATGGCCATGAGCGTGATGAAGCCGCCGTAGGAGCCGCCGTAGATGCCCACGCGCTGCGGGCTCACGCCGTACTTCTCGGTGAGGAGCTTCACGCCGTCGAGCTGGTCGGTGAGGTCTTTGCCACCCATGAAGCGGTAGATGCCCGTGCGCACGTCGCGCCCGTAGCCGGCCGAGCCGCGGTAGTCGATATCGAGCACGGTGTAGCCCTTCTCCACCAGCAGGTTGTGAAACATGTACTCGCGGAAGTACTGGCTCCACCATTTATGCGCGTTCTGGAGGTAGCCGGCTCCGTGCACGAATATCACGGCCGGGCCCTGGGCCGCGGGCTGGGCCGGACGGTAGAGGCGGGCGTACACGTCGGCCCCGTCGCGGGCTTTGATGGTGATGATTTCGGGGTCGCGCCAGGCGTAGCTCTCGAACTCGGGCGTGGTGCTGTGGGTGAGCTGCCGCATCTTCGCGCCGGGCTTGTTGTCCATCACAAACAGCTCCCAGGGCTTGTTGGTGTAGCTGTAGCGCACGGCCAGCGTGCGCCCATCGGGCGACACGGCCACCTCGTGTGCGCCGGGCCGGGTCGTTATCTGCTCCAGCTTGCCGCCGTTCAGGGGCAGGTGGTAGAAGTGCTGCTCGCCGGGGTGCGTGGCGTTGGCGGTGAGATACCACGTGCGGCGGTCACGGCTCAGCTCGGCGCGCTGAATCTCGAACTTGCCGCTGGTCAGGGCCGTTTTCTGGCCGGTGCTGGCATCCACGGTGTAGAGGTGGCTGTAGCCGGTTTCCTCGCTTTGAAACCACACGCGGCGGTTGTCGGGCAGCCAGCCCACGTTGCCCGCGCCGTAGCCAATGCCGGGGCCGTTTACCCAGGCGTCGTCGTGCTGGCGGTCGAGGAGCTTAATTTTCTGGGTATTCGGGTCCAGGGCCACAATCCAACGGTCCTTGTTGTCGGCGGTGCGCATTACCAGAAAAGCCCGCTGCCCGTCGTCGGACCAGAACGGGCCGTAGGGCTGCACGCGGCGCAGCTCGGGCTTTTTGGCCTTGGCGGCCGCGGCGGCTTTCGCTTTGGCCGAGTCGGCCGCCACGGGCGCTTTGGCGGGTAGCTGGTACTCCTTGCGGTAAGCCGGCTGCTCGTCGAGGCCCTTCAGCTCCGAGTAGCCCAGCACGAAGGTGGTGTCGCGGCCAATGTCGTAGATGCCCAACTCGTAGGCCGTTTGGGCCGCGCCCACTTTGGTACGGGTCGAAATATCCTCCGTAAAGCCCGAGGCCGTCACGAAGCTGGGCACCAGCGCCACCTTGGCGGCCGTGGGCTCCTGGCCCAGCGTGTAGGTCACGTAGCGGCCGTCGGGGCTGAGCTGCAGGTTATCGACCGACTGCGTGCCCAGGTAAATAGCTTTGGGGCGCAGGCGGGCCAGGGCCTTCTGCTGGCGCTCGCGGGCCTGGCGGTCCTGCTCG